>JAJZHS010000356.1 GCA_021798395.1 Pseudomonadota bacterium | reverse complement strand
CCCGTTTTGCCAGCATCCCGAGACCCAGGTGGTCGAGACGCGCGACGTCGAGGACGGCAGCGCGCTGCGCCGCCGCCGACGCTGCGCAGGATGCGACCGCCGCTTCACCACCTACGAACGCGCTGAGCTGAGCCTGCCGACCGTGGTCAAGAAGGACGGCCGTCGCGTCGAGTACCAGCGCGCGAAACTGGCGGCCTCGCTCGGTCTGGCGCTGCGCAAGCGCCCGGTCGGCGCCGAGGCGATCGACGCGGCGATCGGACGCATCGAGGAGCGCATGCTGCAAAGCGGCGGCCGCGAACTCGATTCGGCGCGCATCGGCGAGTGGGTGATGGACGAACTCAAGCGCATGGACGACGTCGCCTACGTCCGCTTCGCGTCTGTTTACCGCAGCTTCAAGGACCCCGCGCAGTTCGTGCAGATCCTCGAGGAAATGGCGCGGGGCAGCCAGCCGCGACGCGGCGGCACGCGCAAGACGAAGGGCGCGGCGTGACCCACGACGCCGATGCCGGCTTCGACCAGTCCTGCATGCGCCGGGCACTGCAGCTGGCCGCCGGAGTGCTGTACCGCACCAGCCCGAATCCGCGCGTGGGCTGCGTCATCGTCCGCGACGGAATCATCGTCGCCGAAGGCGCCACCGAAGCGGCCGGGCGACGCCACGCCGAAATCGTCGCGCTCGACGCCGCGCGCGCGCGCGGCGTCGAGCCGCGCGGCTGCACCGTCTACGTCACCCTGGAACCGTGCGCGCACACCGGCCGCACGCCGCCATGCGCCGACGCGCTGGTCGCCGCCGGCATCGCGCGGCTGGTCGCAGCCAGTCTCGACCCGAATCCGCGCGTGGCCGGAGGCGGTCTGCGCCGGCTCGCCGAAGCCGGCGTGGCGACCTGTTGCGGCCTGCTGGAAAACGCCGCGCGCGAACTGAACCTGGGCTTTTTCTCGCGCTTCGAGCGCGGCCGGCCGTGGGTGCGTCTGAAGGCCGCAGCGTCGCTCGACGGCATCACCGCGCTGGCCGACGGCAGCAGCCAATGGATCACCGGCACGGCGGCACGCGCCGACGGCCATCACTGGCGTGCCCGCGCCTGCGCTCTGCTGACCGGCATCGGCACCGTGCGCGGCGACGATCCGGATCTGACCGTGCGCCACGTCGCCACGCCGCGGCAGCCGCCGCGCGTCGTCGTCGACAGCCGCCTCGATCTGGACCCGCGCGCGCGCATCCTGCAGCGCGGCGTGGTCTGGGTGGCGCACGCCGCCGGCGCCGATGCGCGCCGCGCCGACGCGCTGCGCGCCCGCGGCGCCGATCTGCTCGAACTGCCCGCCGACCCGACCGCGCCGGGCCGGATCGACCTGCGCGCGCTGATGGCGGAACTCGCAGCGCGCGACATCGGTGAACTGCACGTGGAGGCCGGCGCGCGGCTCAACGCCGCGCTGCTCGCCGCCGACCTGGTCGACGAACTGCTGCTGTACGTGGCCCCGAAACTCCTCGGCCAGGGGCGCGGCATCGCCCCGTTCGGCCCGCTGGGCAGCATCGACCAGGCGCTGCGTCTGCAACGCGTCGAACTCGAGCGCATCGGCGAAGACTACCGCTGGCGCGCCCGGCTGGCGCGCTGAATCACACCCGCTGAATCACACCTTCTCAGGCGGCCAGAGTTCCGCGCGCCTGCAGGAACTGAGCCAGGCGTCGCGTCGCCTCGCGCAGCTTGTCGACGCTGTTGGCGTAGCTCAGGCGGAACCAGCGCTGCGGATCGGCGGCGACGAAGTCGCGCCCCGGAACCAGCACCACCCCGGTGGCGCGCATCGCCTCGAAGCAGAAGTCCCAGCTGTCGGCCGTGTGCCGCGAACAATCGACCCAGACGTAGAAGGCTCCGTCGGGGACCACCGGCACCTCGAAACCGATGGCGCGCAACTCCGGCACGATGACGTCGCGGCGCTGCTGGAACGCGGCTCGGCGACGTTCGGCCTCGGCCTGCGTATCCGGCTCGAAACACGCCAGTGCGGCGTGCTGCGCCGGGGTGCTCGGACAGATGAACAGATTGCCGGCCAGCCGCCCCAGCGGCTCGACCAGTTCCGGCGGAACGACCATCCAGCCCAGGCGCCAACCGGTCATCTGGAAAGACTTCGAGAAACTGTTGATGCTGACGATGCCGTCGTCCAGCGCGAGCGCGCTGCGTCCGAAGCGCGCGTCGAATCCGAGTTCCAGGTAGATTTCGTCGACCAGCAGGAAGCCGCCGCGCGCGCGCACCACCGCGGCGATGCGCGCCAGTTCGGCAGGATCGATCGACGTGCCGGTCGGATTCGACGGCGACGCCAGCAGCACCCCGCGCGTGGCCGGGCCCCAGGCCGCGTCGATCTGCGCCGCGGTGGGCTGGAAGCGTGACGCCGCGTCGGTCGGCAACAGCCGCACGCTGCCGCCTGCCGCGGCGACGAAATTCTTGTTGCACGGATACGTCGGGTCGGGCACCAGCACCTCGGCGCCCGGGTCGACAAGCAACAGGCAGGCCAGAGTCAGCGCGGCCGACGCGCCGGCGGTGACGAACACCCGTGCCGGGTCGACGTCCACGCCATGGCGCTGCGCGTAATGCCGCGCGATGGCCTGGCGCAACGCCGGCAGCCCCCCGGCCAGGGTGTAGCCCGTCTCGCCTTCGCGCAGCGCCCGCGCGCCGGCAGCGACCACCTCAGGCGGCGCGGTGAAGTCCGGTTCGCCGACGCTGAGGTGGATCATGCTGCGGCCCAGCGCGTTCCACTGCCGCTGCTGCTCGAGCGCTTCGCGAACCACTTCCATCACGTAGAACGGTTCGACGCGGCCGATGCGCGAGGCCAGCTTCATGAGCGTCGCTCCTTGCGCGCGGCCGCGGCGCCGCCCGCGCGCGCCGGACGCGCGCTGCGCGGCTTGACGCTGACCGGTACGCTCG
>JAJZHS010000355.1 GCA_021798395.1 Pseudomonadota bacterium | reverse complement strand
ATGAACTCGGCGCGGTAATGCGCCTTCAGCCACGCGGTTTGATAGCTGACCAGGGCGTAGGCGGCGGCGTGCGACTTGTTGAAACCGTAGCCGGCGAATTTCTCGATCAGGTCGAAGATGGCGTCGGCTCGATCGGCCTCAACGCCGTTGCCGGCGGCGCCGGCGATGAACCGGGCGCGTTCTCTGGCCATCTGCTCGGCATTCTTCTTGCCGATCGCGCGGCGCAGCAGGTCGGCGGCGCCCAGCGAGTAGCCGCCGATGATCTGCGCCATCTGCATCACTTGCTCCTGGTAGACCATGATGCCGTAGGTCTCGCGCAGGATCGGTTCGACGCGTGGGTCGGGATAGCTCACCGCCTCCCGGCCATGCTTGCGCGCCACGAAGCTGGGGATCAGGTCCATCGGGCCGGGGCGAAACAGCGCGCCCAGCGCGATGATGTCCTCGAAGCGGTCCGGTCTGGCTTCCTTGAGCATGCGTTGCATGCCGGAAGACTCGAACTGGAATACCGCCACCGTGCGCGCGTTCTTGAGCAGCTCGTAGGGCGCGGGGTCGTCCAGCGGCAGTTGCGTGATGTCCAGCAGCGCCTCGCCGGCCTGCGCGCGGTGCGCGTTGATGGACTTCACCGTCCAGTCGATGATGGTCAGCGTGCGCAGGCCGAGGAAGTCGAACTTGACCAAGCCCACGGCTTCCACATCGTCCTTGTCGAATTGAGTGACTACGCCGCCGCCACCGGGCTCGGCGTACAGCGGCGAATAGTCGGTGAGCGGTCCCGGTGCGATCACCACACCGCCGGCGTGCTTGCCCGCGTTGCGCACGAGATCCTCCAGTGCGCGCGCCAGCGTAAGCAGGTCGCGCACCTCGTCCTCGGTCTGCACGCGCTGCACCAGTTCGACGGACACGCGCTCGGGTTCCGCGCGCGCTTTTTCCGATTCGCCCAAGGCGTCAGCGAGACTGATGCCGAGCACGTTGGGGACCAGCTTGGCGATGGCATCGACGAATCCGTAGGCATGCCCAAGCACGCGGCCGGTATCGCGCACCACCGCCTTGGCGGCCATGGTGCCGTAGGTGATGATTTGGCTAACTCGGTCGCGGCCATAGCGCTGCGCGACATAGTCGATCACCTCGTCGCGGCGATCCATGCAGAAGTCGACGTCGAAGTCGGGCATCGACACGCGTTCAGGGTTGAGAAAGCGCTCGAACAGCAGGCCGTAGCGCAGCGGATCGAGATCGGTGATGCCAAGCGCCCATGCGACCAGCGAGCCGGCGCCCGAGCCGCGGCCGGGACCGACCGGAATGCCGTTGCGTTTGGCCCAGTTGATGAAGTCAGCGACGATCAGGAAGTAGCCCTGAAAGCCCATCGACGCGATCACGTCAAGTTCGCGGGTCAGGCGCGCGGCGTAGTCGAAACGGGTGTAACCCGGCGCCAGCGGATGCGTGTTGAGCCGGCGCTCAAGACCCGCCTGCGATTCACTGCGGATGTGCGACTCCAGCGTCTGCCCGTCCGGCACCGGAAAGGCTGGCAGGTGGTAGGTGCCGAACCGCAGCTCGAGGTTGCAGCGTTTGGCCAGCTCAACGGTGTTCTCCAGCGCTTCGGGCAGATCGGCGAACACCTGCGCCATCGCCTGCGGCGACTTCAGGTATTGCTCGGGCGAGTAATCGCGGGGCCGCTTGGGATCCGCCAGCACGCGGCCCTGCTGGATGCATACGCGGGCTTCGTGCGCCTCGAAGTCCTCGCGATCCAGGAAGCGCACGTCGTTGCCGGCCAGCAGCGGCAGGTCGAGGCGATCGGCAAGAACCCGCGCGGCGCCGTTCCACGCCTCTTCGTGTTCGCGGCCGGTGCGGGTCAGCTGCAGGTACAGACGCTCGGGAAACAGCGCGCGCAGCGCGGCCAGCCGTTCGCCGGCCTCGTGTTCACTACCGGCCACCGCCAGTCGGCCGACGCCGCTTTCGCGTCCGGCCAGCGCGATCAGGCCTTGCGCGGTTTCAGCCAGCCAAGCCGGATCGACCAGCGCGCGACCGCCGCGCTGGCCCTCGATCCAGGCGCGCGACACTAGTCGAGACAGGTTGAGATAGCCGCGGCGATCCTGGCAAAGCAGAGTCAGCCGGTGCGGCGTGCTGTCGGCGGGATCGCACAGCCACAGGTCGCAGCCGACGATGGGCTTGATGCCGACCGCTTCGCAGGCCTGGTAGAACTTGACCAGCGCGAACAGGTTGGTCGCATCGGTCAGCGCCAGTGCCGGCATGCCGAGTTCGACCGCGCGGCTGATCAGGTTAGGTCGAGGTGCATTAGCCGGATCGCCGTACGCGGTCTTTTCCGGCAGCCGGATGATCGAGTCGGTCAGCGAATACTCGCTGTGGACCTGCAGATGGATGAAGCCCGCGGGCATGGCGATCCAGGGCGGCGAATCATCGCAGCCTAGCCTTCGCGCCGGGCAGCGACAAGCTTGACAGGTGTGCCGCGCACGCGAGCTTGCATCGGTCGCAGCAGTGGCTACTCGGAGCGGCAGCGCCGCACTGGCGCAAAGCTCCGGCGATGCTCGCGACAGGGTCCGAGTTGTGCCAGTGCGGACAGGTGCGCGGGCGCCGGATAGCCCTTGTGTCGGGCGAAGCCGTAACCGGGAAATTCGGCGTCGAGTTCGAGCATGCGGCGGTCGCGGGTGACCTTGGCCAGAATCGAGGCGGCGCTGATCGCCGGCTCCAGCGCGTCGCCGCGCACGATTGCTCTCGCGGCGCAGGGCAGGTCGTTCGGTAGGCGGTTGCCATCGATCAGGGCGAGCTGCGGCGCGGGATCGAGCTGGCGCAGCGCGCGCACCATGCCGGCGAGCGTCGCCTGCAGGATGTTGAGCCGGTCGATCTCGCCGGCTTCGACGCTGACGATGCTGCACGCCCGCGCGTGTTCGCGGATGACGT
>JAJZHS010000354.1 GCA_021798395.1 Pseudomonadota bacterium | reverse complement strand
AATGGGCCGAATACCTCAGGCGCGTCGGCCGCGGCGAGCACGACGCGGCGCTGTTCGGCTGGTCGGGCGACAACGGCGACCCCGACAACTTCCTCGGCACGCTGCTCAACTGCGGCGGCGTGCACACGCCGCAGAACGCGTCCGAGTACTGCAACCGCAACTACCAGGAACTGATCGACGCCGCGCTGACGCGCAGCGACCGCGCCACCTGCCGCGCGCTGTACGCGCAGGCGCAGCGCCTGTTCGTCGACGACCTGCCGTGGCTGCCGCTGGCGCACGCGCAGATCGTCGTGCCGATGTCGAGCCGTGTGCGCGGCTACACGATTCCGGTGGTCGACGTGCACGAGTTCGGTCGCGTCGGCGTCGATTGACAAGGCCCGAACCGATACGACCCGGAGGACCTCGACCATGCGACTTCGCGGCTCGCGCCACCCGCTCGCGCGGCTTGCGCTGCTCAGACTGATCGCGCTGCTGCTCGCGCTGTGGCCGCAGGCCGCGGCGCACGCAGCCGGGCGCACCGTCGTCTACTGCCCGAGCCTCGCGCCGGTGGCGCTGCAGCCGGCGCTGCGCAACGACGCAGCGAGCTTCGAGGCGAGCTCGCGAACCATCTACGACCGCCTGCTCGAGCCGAGCACCGACGCGATGCAGCCACGCCCGGCGCTGGCGCGCGCATGGACGGTGTCCGCCGACGGGCTCGCCTACACCCTGCAGCTGCGCCGCGACGTTCGCTTCCAGCGCAACTTCGGCTTCACGCCCAGCCGCGACTTCACCGCCGCCGACGTCGTCTTCACGTTCCAGCGCATGCTCGATGCGAAACACCCCTACCACGACGTTTCCGGCGGCACCTACACCTACGCGCAGAGCATGGAGCTGCCGACGTTGATCGGCGCGGTGCGCGCGCTCGACCCGTACACGGTGCGCTTCGAGCTGCGCCGCCGCTACGCGCCCTTCCTCGCGGTGCTGGCGATGGACTTCGCGTCGATCGGCTCGGCCGAATACGCCGCGCAATTGCAGCGCGCGCACCGGATGGAAGACTTCGACCTCAAGCCGGTCGGCACCGGGCCATTCCAGCTCGAGGCGCAACTGGCCGGATCGATGCTGCGCTACGCCGCGTTCGCCGGGCACTGGCGCGGCGCGCCGGCCTACGACCACCTGGTGTTCGCGATCACACCCGATTCGACGATGCGCTGGGCACGGCTGCAGCGAGGCGAATGCGACATCATCGGCTACCCGAACCCCGCTGATCTGCCGGCGATGCGCGCCGACCCGAACGTGCGGGTGATCAGCGCCCCCGGGCTCAACGAGGGCTACCTGGCGTTCAACACCGAGCACGGCCCGCTGCGCGACGCGCGCGTGCGCCGCGCGCTGGCGCTGGCGGTGAACCGGCGCGCGATCGTCGACGCGGTGCTCGGCGCCGAGGCACAGGTCGCCTCGGGCGCGCTGCCGCCGGCGATGTGGAGCTACAACGCGAGCGCGACGCTGCCGGCGCAGGACGTGGCGCAAGCGCGCCGACTGCTCGCCGCGGCCGGCTATTCGAGCGGCTTCGACACCAGCATCTGGACCACCGCGACCGGCCAGGGCCTGCTGCGCGACCCGCGACGCATTGCGGTGATGATCCAGTCCGACTGGGCCGCGCTCGGGGTGCACGCGCGCATCCGCAGCTACGAGTGGGGCGAACTGCTCGAGCGGCTGGCGCGCGGCGACCACGACACCGCGTTGATGACCTGGGTCAGCGACGACGGCGACCCCGACAACTTCCTCGCCTCGCAATTCAGCTGCAGCGGCGTTCATACCGCACAGAACCTGTCGGAATACTGCTCGAAGCCGATGGACGCGCTGTTCGCGCAAGCGCTGCAGACCACCGACAGCGCACGCCGCGCCGCACTCTACGCGCAGGCCCAGCAGCGCTTCGTGCGCGACGTGCCGTGGTTGCCGCTGGCCCACGTCAACGACACTTACGTGGTGTCGGGCCGGCTGCGCGGCGAGCTGCTGCTGCCGCTTGGCAGGCTGCGCTTCGACGGCCTGCGCGTCGTCGGGCAGGATCACTGATGGCGCACTACCTGGTTTTCGTGCTGCGGCGCATCGCGCTGCTGCTGCCGGCGCTGCTCGGCGTGGCCGCGCTGAGCTTCGCGCTGATCCACCTGATTCCCGGCGACCCGGTGCTGGTGATGGCCGGGCAGCGCGCGCTGAGCCCACAGCAGCACAGCGCGATGATGCACGCGCTGGGCCTCGACGGGCCGCTGTGGCTGCAGTTCCTGCGCTATCTCGGTCGCGCGCTGCACGGCGACCTCGGTCGCTCGCTGTTCACCCACGAGCCGGTGCTCGCCGAATTCATGCAGCGATTCCCGGCCACGCTCGAGCTCGGCGCGGCGGCATTGCTGCTGGCCATCGTCGTCGGCGTGCCGGCCGGCGTGCTCGCCGCGCTGCGCCGCGGCCGCTGGAGCGACCACCTGCTGATGGGCGCGAGCCTGACCGGCTATTCGCTGCCGGTGTTCTGGTGGGGTCTGCTGCTGATCCTGCTGTTTTCGGTCCAGCTCGGCTGGACGCCGGTGTCGGGGCGGCTGTCGCCCGAGTACTGGGTCGAGCCGCGCACCGGGCTGATGCTGCTCGACGCGCTGCTTGCCGGCGACCGCGCGATGCTGCGCGACGCCTTGCGCCACTTGTTGCTGCCCACGGTCGTGCTGTCGACGATCCCGCTGGCGGTGATCGCGCGCATGACGCGCTCGGCGATGCTCGAAGTGCTCGGCGCCGACTACGTGCGCGCCGCTCGCGCGCGCGGCGTCGCGCCGTGGCGGGTGGTGATGGTGCACGCCCTGCGCAACGCGCTGATCCCGGTGCTGACCGTCACCGGGCTGCAGGCCGGCACGCTGCTCGCCGGCGCGATCCTGACCGAGACCACGTTCTCGTGGCCGGGC
>JAJZHS010000353.1 GCA_021798395.1 Pseudomonadota bacterium | reverse complement strand
CTGCGCGCCGGAGCGGCGCTGGGGACTGCGCTGCGCGAGGCCCTCGCCCAGCGCCTGGCGCGCGGCGAGCAGAGCCTGCTGTTCCTGAACCGGCGCGGCTACGCTCCGGTGCTGAGCTGCCCCGACTGCGGCTGGC
Organism: Pseudomonadota bacterium; assembly: GCA_021798395.1. GTDB lineage: Bacteria > Pseudomonadota > Gammaproteobacteria > Burkholderiales > Burkholderiaceae_C > Thiomonas_A. The sequence goes on along the minus strand of JAJZHS010000353.1, from coordinate 2,780 downwards.
TGTCCGACTGTCCGCACTGCGACGCGCACCTCGTCTACCACCGTACCGACCGCAGCTTGCGTTGCCACCACTGCGGCCACCGCGCCGCGGTGCCGCGGGCGTGTCCGGGCTGCGGCAGCCTCGACCTGCAGCCGCTGGGCCGCGGCACGCAGCGCGTCGAAGAGGTGCTGGCCGAGGCCTTCCCCGGCGCGCGCATCGCGCGCATCGACGCCGACACCGCGCGGCGCAAGGGCGCCGCGCAGGCCGGATTCGCGCGGGTGCACGCCGGCGAGGTCGACATCCTGGTCGGCACCCAGATGGTGACCAAGGGGCACGACTTCCAGCGCGTCACCCTGGTCGCTGCGCTGAACCCGGACGCCGGCCTGTTCAGCCACGATCCGCGCGCGCCCGAGCGCCTGTTCGCCCAGCTGATGCAGGCCGCCGGGCGCGCGGGGCGCGCCGCGGTCGACGGCAGCGCGCCCGAAATGCTGGTGCAGACCGCGTACCCGCAACACCCGCTGTACGCCGCACTGGTCGCGCACGACTACCGCAAGTTCGCCGCCGATGAACTGGTCGAACGCGCGCGCGCCGGCATGCCGCCGTTCTCGCACCAGGCGCTGCTGCGCGCCGAGCACGCGCGCGTGGAGCAGGTCGAGGCGTTCCTGGCGCGCGCCGGCGAACTGGCGGCCGACGCGCCCGAAGGCGTGCAGGTCTACCCGCCGGTGCCGGCCGCGCTGGCCCGGGTGGCCGGGGTGCACCGCCAGCAGATGCTCGTCGAAGCCGCCGCGCGAGGCGCGCTGCAGGCGTTCGTGCGTCGCTGGCGCGCCGCGCTGGCCGAGGTCGGCGCACGGGTGCGCTGGGCGATCGACGTCGACCCGACGGAGTACTGAGCGCCCCCAGGGCCGGGCTGTGCCCGGCCCGTTCCACCTCGCCGCTTGCAAGCGGCTCGGATTCGGCAGGCGCGCGAACACGCGCAGGCGTGTTCGCTGGTCCTGCCTCATCCCCCGAGGGGGTCGAGAAAACTTGGGGCGGCCCGGCGTTTTCTCGGGAGCGCCCCCAGGGCCGGGCTGTGCCCGGCCCGCCCCCCGAGGGGGTCGAGAAAACTTGGGGCGGCCCGGCGTTTTCTCGGGAGCGCCCCCAGGCGGGCGCGCGTCAGACGTCGGCCGTGGCGCGCTGCGTGCGCGGCGTGCGCCAGTCGCGCAGCAAGGCGTCCCACTGCGGCACGACGTGCGCCATCGCCTGCGTCTTGACGTGGCCGTAGCCGCGGATGTTCCCGGGCAGTTGCGCGATGCGCAGCGCCTGCTCGAGGTTGTCCGCGCGCAGCCCGCCGCACAGTTCCTCGATCGTGGTCCGGTAGCGCGCGATCAGCGCGCGCTCGGCGCGCCGCTCGGCGCTGCGGCCGAACGGGTCCAGCGCGCTGCCGCGCAGCACCTTGAAGTGGCGCAGCAGCCGCATCGCGCGTCCGACCCACGGGCCGTACGCGCGCTTGCGCGGGCGGCCGTCGGCGTCGCGCCCGGCCAGCAGCGGCGGCGCCATGTGGTAGTGCAGCTTGAAATCGCCTTCGAACTGCGCCGCGATCTGCGCGGCGAACTCGGGCGCGCTGTGCAGCCGCGCCACTTCGTACTCGTCCTTGTACGCCATCAGCTTGTACAGGTTGTGCGCGACTGCGTCGCGCAGGCGCGTCGAGCCCAGGGGCGCCTCGGCCTGCGCGACGCGCGCGACGAAGGTCGCGTACTGCTGCGCATAGGCCGCGTTCTGATAGGCGGTCAGGTCGTTGACGCGCCGCCGCACCAGCTCGTCGCCCGAGGGCCGGCGCACCAGTTCGATGACCTGCTGGGCCGCGCCGATCGCGGCGAACCCTTCCGGGTCGGCGGCAGCGCGCCGCCCCCACTCGAACGCCGCCTTGTTCTTGTCGACGGCGACCGCGTTGAGTTCGATGGCGCGAAGCAGCGAGTCCCGGCGCAGCGGCAGCCAGCCCTTCTGCCAGGCGAACCCCAGCAGCATCGGATTGGCGAACAGCGCGTCGCCCAGAAGCCGCAGCGCGGCCGCGTCGGCGTCGAAGCCGGCGACCTGGCCGGCGCCGGCGGCCTGTTCGATGGCCTGGCGGCACGCCGCCGCCGGGAACTGCCAGTCGGGCTGGTGGACGAACGTCGCGGTCGGGCTCTGGTGCAGGTTCAGCGCGACGAAGGTGCGCGACTCGTGGATCCGCGACAGCGTCTCGCGGTCGGCGGTGACGATCGGGTCGCAGCCGATGATCAGCTCGGCCTCGGCCATCGCCACGCGGGTGGTGTGGATCTGTTCGGGGGTGTCGGCGATCAGCACGTGGCTCCAGGTCGCGCCGCCTTTCTGTGCCAGTCCGGCGGCGTCCTGGGTGACGATGCCGCGGCCTTCGATGTGCGCGGCCACGCCGAGCAGCTGGCCGATGGTGATGACGCCGGTGCCGCCGACCCCGGCGACCAGGATGCCGTAGCTGCCGCCGCCCGCGCGGTCGGCCGCCACCGGGTCGGGCAGATCAGGCTCGGGCAGCGCGGGCAGCGCGTCCAGGCTCGGCAGCGCGGCGGCCTGGGCCTTGCGCGGGCGTCCCCCCTCGACCGTGACGAAGCTCGGGCAGAAGCCCTTCAGGCACGAGAAGTCCTTGTTGCAGCTGCTCTGGTTGATCGTGCGCTTGCGCCCGAACTCGGTCTCCAGAGGCTCCACCGCCAGGCAGTTGCTCTGTTCGGAGCAGTCGCCGCAGCCTTCGCAGACCCGCGGGTTGATGACCACCCGGCGCGCCGGATCGGCCAGCAGCCCGCGCTTGCGCT
>JAJZHS010000352.1 GCA_021798395.1 Pseudomonadota bacterium | reverse complement strand
GCGCATTTTCGAACCGTTCGTGCGCCTGCGCGCGGGCGGCGGCGGCGGCGGCAGCGGCCTGGGCCTGGCGCTGGTGCGCCGCATCGCGCAGCTGCACGGCGGCGACGCGCACTACGAGCCGAACCCCGGGGGCGGCGCCTGTTTCGTGCTCGAACTCGTCGCGCCGGGCTGACGGGATTGGCAGGATTGGCGCGGGGTTCGAACTGTTCGCTAAATCGTTGCTCGAAATTGCGCGACCGTATACAACTCGAGCATGTCCAGGAAACTCGTCCCGATCCATGATGCCGCCGAAGCGCTCGGCGTATCGGCGCAGACCTTGCGCCGATGGGAGCGCGAAGGACGGCTCTTGCCTGACGAGCGCACGGCGGGCGGGCGTCGCCGCTACGACCTTGCGCGGCTCAAGCCGGAGATGTTTCGCGCGCAAGCCGACGCAGCACGCAAGACCGTGGCGTATGCGCGTGTGTCAAGCCACGACCAGAAGGACGATCTGGAGCGGCAGAAACAGGTCTTGGAGATTTACTGCGCCCGACAGGGATGGACGTTCGAGGTCATCGCCGATCTCGGCTCGGGCATGAACTACCACAAGAAAGGACTCAAGCGCCTGCTGGACGCCATCATTGGCGGCGAGGTCGGGCGCTTGGTCATCACGCACAAAGACCGCCTGCTGCGCTTCGGCGCGGAACTGGTGTTCGCGATTTGCGAGGCCAAGGGCGTCGAGGTCGTCATCCTCAACCAGGGCGAGGACTCGACGTTCGAGGAAGATTTGGCGAAGGACGTTTTGGAGATCATCACCGTGTTCTCGGCGCGGCTGTACGGAAGTCGCTCGCGCAAGAACCAGAAGCTCATCGACGCCGTGCGCGGCGTCGTGGAAGGCGCGGCACCATGATCCTTGCCCACAAGATCGCGCTCGACCCGAACAACGCGCAGGCGACGTACTTGGCCCGCGCGTGCGGTGTTGCGCGCTTCGCCTACAACTGGGCGCTGGCCGAGTGGAAGAGGCAGTACGAAGCGGCCAAGGCGGATTCTGCGCTGCCAAAGCCTTCGCAGATGTCGCTGCGCCGCCAGTTGAACGCCATCAAGCGCGAGCAGTTCCCGTGGATGCTCGAAGTCACGAAGAACGCGCCTCAAATGGCGATCATCCAGTTGGGCGAAGCGTTCAACAACTTTTTCAAGAAACGCGCCCGCTACCCGGCTTTTCGCCGCAAGGGCGTTCACGACCGCTTCACCCTGACCAATGACCAGTTCAGCGTTGAAGGCTCTCGCATTCGCATCCCGGCTCTTGGCTGGGTGCGCATGCGCGAAGCCTTGCGCTTTGAAGGCAAGATCACCTCGGCGACCGTCTCCCGTGTCGCCGATCGTTGGTTCGTATCCATCGCCGTCGATACTCAGGACACTTCGCATCTGGCCCAAGCCGAAAACCAAGGCGCGGTCGGTGTGGATCTGGGTGTCAAGGCGCTGGCGACGCTTTCAACGGGAGAAGTGGCGCGCGGCCCCAAGGCACTGGCCATGCTGCTGGCCCGGCTTCGTCGCACATCCCGATCCTTGAGCCGCAAGGTCAAGGGATCGGCCAATCGCCGCAAGGCGAAGGCGAAACTGGTCAAGCTGCACGCGCGCATCGCCTGCGTTCGGCAAGACGGATTGCACAAGCTCAGCGCCGATCTCACGCGCCGGTTCTCGACCATCGTGCTCGAAGACCTGAACGTGCGCGGCATGGTGCGAAACCGCCGCCTGGCGCGTGCAGTCTCCGACATGGGCTTTGCAGAGTTTCGCCGTCAGGTCGAGTACAAGGCTGCGATGCGCGGCGCAGAAGTCATCCTTGCCGATCGCTTCTACCCGAGCAGCAAGACGTGCTCGGGCTGCGGCCATGTGCTCGACGTGCTGCCGCTGTCGGTACGCGAATGGACATGCCCGGCCTGTGGCGCGGCGCATGACCGCGACCACAACGCCGCTGTGAACCTCAAGAATCTGGCCGCAAGTTCTGCGGTTTCAGCCTGTGGAGAGGTAGGCTCTGGCTTGGATCGCAAGACCCGAGCGAAACCAGCCTCGACGAAGCAGGAAGTCAGCTTCGATCATGTTTGTGCATGACCGAGCAAGTCTGACGGAACGGTTGACGGTTGCGGTCGGCGCGCGGGCGCGCGCGACTGCGCCGCGATCCGCCGCTGCGTCTACCATTGCACCATGGCTGTCCAGATCTTCGGAATTCCGGTTTCCCGCGGCGTCGCAGTCGGGCGCGCCGTGCTGCTGACTTCGGCCAGGCTGGACGTGGCGCACTACTTCGTCGCCCCCGGAGGCGAAGAACTCGAGGTCGACCGGCTGCGCGCCGCGCGGCTGGCCGCGCGCGCCGAACTCGATACCCTGCAGGGCGAGCTTCCCGACGACGCGCCGCCCGAGCTGTCGGCGTTCATCGACGTGCACAAGATGCTGCTCGACGACCCGCACATCGGGCGCGAGACCGCGGCCTGGATCCGCCAGCGGCGCTACAACGCCGAATGGGCGCTGACCGCGCAGCTCGAAGCGGTGGCGCGCACTTTCGATGAAATGGACGACAGCTATCTGCGCGAACGCAAGGCCGACGTCGAGCAGGTGGTCGAGCGCCTGCTGTACGCGCTGCTGGGCAGCGGGCCGCTGCGCGCCAACGCCGCCTTGCGCGGCGCCAACGGCGACCCGCTGGTGCTGGTCGCGCACGACATCGCCCCGGCCGACATGCTGCAGTTCAAGCAAGGCGTGTTCGGCGGCTTCGTCACCGACGTCGGTGGCAAGACCTCGCATACCGCGATCATCGCGCGCAGCCTGGACATCCCGGCGGTGGTCGGCGCGCGCGAGGCCAGCCGGCTGATCCGGCAGGACGACTGGATCGTGATCGACGGCGACAACGGCCTGCTGATCGTCGACCCGTCGCCGATCATTCTCGAGGACTACCG
>JAJZHS010000351.1 GCA_021798395.1 Pseudomonadota bacterium | reverse complement strand
GCAGCCGGGCCAGCGACTGCGCCAGGCCGGAGCGGAACAGGGTGTCGAGGTAGGCCTCGCGCAGCGCCGGCAGGAACTGCCCCGGCGACACCACGCTGCCGTCGGCGCGCAGCAGCCGCGACAGCGCCTCGACCTTGCCGACGGTGCCGTCGATCAGGTCGGCGATCGGCTGCACGTACATCTGCAGCCGGTCGGCGTAGAGCATTTCGCGGTAGGCGATGACGTCGGCCATGTTCAGCGGGGCGCGCGTTCCTCCGGGCCGGTGCGCGATTCCCAGCCAGCGGTTCTGCAGCGACATCAGGAAGGTGCGCATCCAGCCGGCGCGGAACTGGCTGCGCCAGGCGCCGAGCAGCACCAGGATGAATTCGCTACGCTGGCCCAGCACCGGGATCGCCGCCGCGCTGCGCACGCCCAGAGGGCAGAGTTCGGACGCCCAGGGCAGCGAATGCGGGTCGGCGCCGTAGGCGTCGACGCGCTCGATCTCGCCCGACACCCAGGCCGCGCGCGCCAGCCCGTTGCCGGTCGGCAGCGCGGCGTTGAGCGTGGGCTGCAGCGTGTCGCGGCGCAGCAGTTCGGCGACCTGTTCGGACAACGGTCCGCTGCCGAGTTCGGGCGTGAACACGCCGTTGACCCGCGGGCGCATCAGCATCACGGCCAGGATTCCGGGCAAGGCGCTCAGCGCCTCGATCTCGTCGTGCGCGCCTTCGACCCAGGCCCCCGGAGGAACCGCCGGACGCGCCAGGCAGCCGTTGTATTCGTTGACCACGCGCTGCATGGCGTCGAGCTCGGACTGCATGGCGATCTGCAGCCGCTCTTCGATCGCGCGCAGGGTGCGGTAGCGCACCCGCGCGGGCATGTTCAGCGCGTCCATCTGCACGCGCAGCAGTTCGCGGTACAGCGCGTTGGCGCTGCTGATCGCGGCGCTGCTGACCCCGGTCAGCGCATGGATGCGGCCGACTTCGGCGCCGCGGTCGGCGATGGCCTGCGCGCTGGTGTTGGGATGCAGCAGGAAGTGCAGGTGCGCGGTCTGGATGCGGCGCAGGTGCTCGTGCTCGGCTTCCGACAGGTTGGACAGGATCGGCGCGGCGTCGGGCTGCTGCATCAGCCGGGTGTAGAAGTCGCGGGTGAAGGTGTCGGCGATGGTGTCGAGTTCGTGGCCGAAGGCGTGCAGGTTGAGCCGGGCCTCGGCGCCGAAGGCGTCGAACGGCGCCTCGCGCGGCGGCTCGGCGGGAACCGCGCCGAGGTTCCACCAGCGCTGGCGCGCGCTCTTGTTCGCCTTGACGTGGTACATGGCCATGTCGGCCACGCGCAGCAGCCCGTCGGCGTCCTGCGCGTCGGTCGGGTACAGCGCCAGGCCCATCGACATGCCCACGCGGACCCGCTGCCCGGGGCTGATCTCGAACGCGTCGTCGAGCGCGCCGTGCAGCCGGTCGAGCATCGAGGCGAGCTGCGGCAGCAGCCGGGTGGCGTCGAGCTCCTCGAAGACGACGACGAACTCGTCGCCGCCCAGGCGACCGAGCAGGTCGCTGCCGCGCATGCGCTCGGTCAGCCGCGCGGCGATCTGCTGCAGCAGGGTGTCGCCGGCGGCGTGCCCCCAGCGGTCGTTGACCGGCTTGAAGTCGTCGAGGTCGAGCATGCCCACCGCGAGCTGGGTGCCGTGGCGGTCGGCGCGCTCGATGGCGCGCGCCAGTCGCCGCTCGATGGCGCGCCGGTTCGGCAGCCGGGTCAGCGGGTCGAACATCGCCATGCGTCCCAGCTCGTCGTTCAGCGCGTGGCGCTGGCTGACGTCGACCTGGGTCCACAGCACCCGCTGCACGTCGTCGCCCAGGTCCAGCCGCACCCCGGCGGTGTCGAGCCACACCGTGGCGCCGTCGCAGCGTCGGTAGGCCAGGTCGTCGAGCGCGCCGCGGCCATCGCGCAGCACGCGCTCGGCCAGCGCGCGCACGCGCTCGCGCACGTCGGCCTCGGGGTAGGCCAGGCTGGCGTCGTGCGCCTGCAGCTGCTGCGCGTCGCGCGCGCCGGCGATCTGCAGCAGGCGCGCGTTGACGTGCTCGAGCTGGCGCTGCGGGTAGCGCATGACGGCGACGCCGACGCTGAGGTTGTCGAGCAGCGCCGCGTTGAAGCGCAGCGTCTGGCGCTCGCGCTGCAGCGCGCCGACGCGGTCGAGTCCGTGCGAAATGTCGCCGGCGAGCTGCACCGCGAGTTCGCGCCAGTCGGCGTCGAAGGCGTCGGCGCTGGTCGCGTACAGCGTGAACACCGCCCAGATGCGCCCGTCGCGCAGCAGCGGCAGCGTCGCGGTGCCGCGGAAGCCGAAGGCGCGCGCGCGCTTCACCCACGGCGGATCCTGCGCGGTCTCGGGCAGCTCGCCGAAGGCGGCGACCTCGCCGCGCCAGACGCGTCCGGCCGGGCCGCGGCCCTCGACCAGCGCGGGGTCGGCCGAGGCCGAGAGTTCGTCGAGGTAGGCGCGCGCCGGGCCGGCGCTGGCCAGCACCCGAAAGCGCTGGGTGTCGTCGTCGGGCCGGCCGATCCAGGCCAGCGCCAGGTCGGGCAGGCCGACGATCAGCGCGCAGAAGGTCTGCAGCAGGCCGTGTTCGTCCTGCGCCTGCGCGATGACGCGGTTGACGCCCGAGATCACGCGGCGGAACTCGGACAGCTTGATGACCTGCGCACGGTGGCTGCGCTCCTGCTCGAGCAGCGCGCGCGCGCGCCGCGTGGCGCGGCTGTCGAGCTCGTCGTGCAGTTCGCGCAGCTGCTGCAGCGTGGCGCGGCGTTCAGCCTGCAGCACCGCGGCGATCAGTCCGCTGGCGCCCACGGTGAGCAGGAACAGGGTCATGCCGCTGATCTGCCGCGCCAGCGGCGCGTGGCCGAGCAGCGGCGTGTGCAGCATCAGGGTGGCCGCGGCGAGCAGGTAGGCGACGGCCTGCAGCGCGATGGCGACCACCAT
>JAJZHS010000350.1 GCA_021798395.1 Pseudomonadota bacterium | reverse complement strand
GAAACGGTGTTCAACACCAGCAATACGTATTTCGGCAAGGAAAGCATGACCTTGCGCGAGCTGGTGAACAACCTGCACGAAACGTATTGCGGAACCATCGGCGCCGAGTACATGTATCTGAGCGACCAGGGCCAGAAGCGCTGGTGGCAGCAACGGCTGGAAAGCATCCGCACCCGCGCGAGCTTCGGGCCGGAGAAGAAGAAGGACATCCTCGACAAGCTGACCGCGGCCGAAGGCCTCGAGCGCTACCTGGCCACGCGCTATGTCGGGCAGAAGCGCTTCTCGCTCGAGGGCGGCGAGAGCTTCATCGTCGGCATGGACGAGGTCATCCAGCACGGCGGCGAGGCCGGGGTGCAGGAAGTCATCATCGGCATGGCCCACCGCGGCCGCCTCAACGTGCTCGTCAACACCCTGGGCAAGCGGCCCAAGGACCTGTTCGCCGAGTTCGAGGGCCACCATCCGTCGGACCTGCCGTCCGGCGACGTCAAGTATCACCAGGGCTTTTCCAGCGACGTGTCGACCCCGGCCGGCCCGGTGCACCTGTCGCTGGCGTTCAACCCGTCGCACCTGGAAATCGTCAACCCGGTGGTCGAGGGCTCGGTGCGCGCGCGCCAGGAGCGCCGCGGCGACCGCAAGGGCGATCAGGTGCTGCCGGTGCTGGTGCACGGCGACGCGTCGTTCGCCGGCCAGGGCGTGGTCATGGAAACGCTGGCGCTGGCGCAAACGCGCGGTTATTCGACCGGCGGCACGCTGCACATCGTGATCAACAACCAGATCGGGTTCACCACCTCGGATCCGCGCGACACCCGCTCGACGCTGTACTGCACCGACGTGGTCAAGATGATCGAAGCGCCGGTGCTGCACGTCAACGGCGACGACCCCGAAGCGGTCGCGCTGTGCTGCCAACTGGCCGTGGACTACCGCGCCGAGTTCGGTCACGACGTCGTCGTCGACATCGTCTGCTTCCGCAAGCTCGGCCACAACGAGCAGGACACTCCGGCGGTGACCCAGCCGCTGATGTACAAGAAGATCGCCGCCCACCCGGGAACACGCCGGCTGTACGCCGACCGCCTGGTCAGCCAGGGCGTGATCGGCGAAGACGACGGCGACGCCATGGTCAAGGGCTACCGCGCCGCAATGGACGACGGCGAGCGCGCGGTCGAGCCGGTGCTGTCGAACTACAAGAGCAAGTTCGCGGTCGACTGGACCCAGTTCCTCAACCGCAAGTGGACCGACAGCGCCGACACCGCGCTGCCGATGACCGAGCTCAAGCGCCTGGTCGAACGCATCACCACGCTGCCCGAGGGGCTGAAGCTGCACCCGCTGGTCGACAAGGTCGTGTCCGATCGCGCCAAGATGGGCCGCGGCGAGCTGACGCTGGACTGGGGCATGGGCGAGCACCTGGCGTTCGCCTCGCTGGTCGCCAACGGCTATCCGGTGCGGCTGTCGGGTGAGGACTGCGGCCGCGGCACCTTCAGCCACCGCCACTCGGTGCTGCACGACCAGGCGCGCGAGCGCTGGGATGCGGGCACCTACATCCCGCTGCAGAACGTCTCCGAAGGTCAGGCGCCGTTCGTCGTCATCGACTCGATCCTGTCCGAGGAAGCGGTGCTGGGCTTCGAGTACGGTTACTCGACCGCCGACCCGAACACCCTGGTGATCTGGGAAGCGCAGTTCGGCGACTTCGCCAACGGCGCGCAGGTGCTGATCGACCAGTTCATCTCGGCCGGCGAGGTCAAGTGGGGTCGCGCCTCGGGGCTGACGCTGTTCCTGCCGCACGGCTACGAAGGCCAGGGTCCGGAGCACTCGTCGGCGCGCCTCGAGCGCTACTTGCAGCTGTGCGCCGAGACCAACATGCAGGTGTGCCAGCCGAGCAATCCGTCGCAGGTCTTCCACCTGCTGCGTCGCCAGATGCTGCGCCCGTTCCGCAAACCGCTGATCGTGATGACGCCCAAGTCGCTGCTGCGTCATCCGGAAGCGCGCTCGAGCCTCGACGACCTGGCCAAGGGGCATTTCCACACCGTGCTCGGCGACGGCGACGGCATCGACGCCGCCAAGGTCAAGCGCATGGTCGTGTGCAGCGGCCGCGTCTACTACGACCTGCTCGCCGAGCGCCGCCAGCGCGAGCTGAACGACGTCGCCATCGTGCGCCTGGAACAGCTGTATCCGTTCCCGCACAAGGCCTTCGCCGCCGAGGTCAAGCGCTACCCGCAGCTGCGCGACATCGTCTGGTGCCAGGACGAACCGCAGAACCAGGGCGCCTGGTTCTTCGTCCAGCACCACATCCACGAGAACATGCTCGAAGGCCAGCGCCTGGGCTATTCCGGTCGCCCGGCGTCGGCTTCGACTGCCGTGGGCTACTACGCCAAGCACGCCGAGCAGCAGAAGGAACTGCTCGCCGGAGCTTTCGGCAAGCTCAAGGGCTTCATCCTCTCGAAATAAGCATCGGCGCCGCGCGCATGTCCCGCGACGCGGGATTCGCGCGCGGCCAGCCACCGTTCACCCAGACAAAATACAGAGATCCCACCATGGCGCTGATTGATGTCAAGGTACCGCAGCTGTCCGAATCCGTCGCCGAAGCGACTTTGCTGCAGTGGAAGAAAAAGGCCGGCGACGCCGTCGCCCAGGACGAAATCCTGATCGAAATCGAGACCGACAAGGTCGTGCTCGAGGTGCCCGCGCCGGCCGCCGGCGTGCTTGCCGAACTGATCAAGGGTGACGGCGCCACCGTCGTCGCCGACGAACTCATCGCGCGCATCGACACCGAGGCCAAGGCAGGAGCCGCGGCTCCTGCCGCCGTCGCGTCGGCGCCCGCGGCGGCCGCTGCCGCGCCCGCTGCTGCGGCGCCCGCGGCGGCCGCGGTGGCGATGCCGTCGGCGGCGAAGATCCTGGCCGAGAAGGGCGTTCCGGTGGCCGACGTCGCCGGATCGGGGCGTGGCGGACG
>JAJZHS010000039.1 GCA_021798395.1 Pseudomonadota bacterium | reverse complement strand
GGTGCGGCCGGTCGCGCCGCAGGCGACCAAGCCGGAGGACGCGGCCTCGGCCGCCAGTGCGCCCGGCGCGGCGACGCCGCCGCCGGGGCCCTTGGGCCTGCCCAGCGCGATGGCCTCGGCGCCGCTGCGATTGCAGGCCGACGCACCGAGCTGGGTCCAGGTGCGCGACGCGACCGGCCACACTCTGTTCAGCGCGATCCTGAAGCCCGGCGTGGCGCAGGCCGTGGCCGCCGCGCCTGCGCAACTTCCGCTGCGCCTGACCATCGGCAATGCGGCGCACACGCGCGTCGTGTTCCGCGACCGCCCGGTACCGCTGGCGTCGTCGCCGAGCAACGTTGCGCATGTCCAATTGCCCTGAGCCCACCGTGATGGATCCGGTTCCGATCCCCGAGGCCACGCCACCGCGCCGCGCCACGCTCCAGGCCAGCGTGCGCTGGGGCGCGCACGTCGTCACGGTCGGCGGCGACGCGCCGGTGCGGGTGCAGTCGATGACCAACACCGACACCGCCGACGCGATCGGCACGGCGATCCAGGTGCGCGCGCTGGCCCAGGCCGGGTCCGAACTCGTGCGCATCACCGTCGACACGCCCGAGGCCGCCTCCGCGGTCCCGGCGATCCGCGAACAGCTCGACCGCATGGGCGTCGACGTGCCGCTGATCGGCGATTTCCACTACAACGGTCACACCCTGTTGACGCAGTACCCCGGCTGTGCCGAGGCGCTGTCGAAATACCGCATCAACCCGGGTAACGTCGGCAAGGGCGCGAAGAAGGACGTGCAGTTCGCGCAGATGATCGAGGTCGCCGCGCGCCGGGACAAACCGGTGCGCATCGGCGTGAACTGGGGCAGCCTCGACCAGGAGCTGCTCGCGTCGCTGATGGACGCCAACGCCGCGGCGGCGACGCCGCTGCCGGCGCAGCAGGTGATGTACGAGGCGCTGATCCGCTCGGCGCTGGATTCGGCCGCGCGCGCCGTCGAACTCGGTTTGCGGCCGTGCCAGGTTCTGCTGTCGTGCAAGGTGTCCGGAGTGCGCGACCTGATCGCCGTGTACCGCGCGCTGTCGCGCCGCTGCGACCATGCTCTGCACCTGGGCCTGACCGAGGCCGGCATGGGGACCAAGGGCATCGTCGCGTCGAGCAGCGCTCTGGCGGTGCTGCTGCAGGAAGGTATCGGCGACACCATCCGGGTGTCGCTGACCCCGGCGCCGGGCGAGGCGCGCACCCAGGAAGTCGTCGTCGCGCTGGAAATCCTGCAGGCCCTTGGGCTGCGTACCTTCGTGCCCAGCGTCACCGCGTGTCCGGGTTGCGGGCGAACCACCAGCAGCGTGTTCCAGGAACTGGCGCAGCAGATCGACGTCCATCTGCGCGCGCGGATGCCGGAATGGCGCGCGCGCTATCCCGGAGTCGAGGGCCTGCGCGTGGCGGTGATGGGGTGCATCGTCAATGGCCCCGGCGAGAGCCGCCACGCCGACGTCGGCATCAGCCTGCCGGGAACCGGCGAGCAGCCGGCCGCGCCGGTGTTCATCGACGGCATCAAGCGCCACACCCTGCGCGGCGACGACATCGCGGCGCAGTTCATCGACATCGTCAACCGCTATATCGAGCAGCGCTGGGGCGCCCCGGCCGCGCGCTGAGCCATCCGCATGAACACAAAACTCAATGCCGTCAAGGGCATGAACGACCTGTTGCCGGCGCAATCGGCGTCCTGGGAATGGTTCGAGGCGCAGGTGCGCGCGCTCATGCACGCGTACGGCTACCGCAACATCCGCACCCCGATCGTCGAGCCCACCGCCTTGTTCGTGCGCGGCATCGGCGAGGTGACCGACATCGTCGAGAAGGAGATGTACAGCTTCACCGACGCGCTCAATGGCGAGCCGCTCACGCTGCGCCCGGAGAACACCGCGGCGGTGGTGCGCGCGGCGATCGAGCACAACCTGCTGTACGACGGCGGCAAGCGGCTGTGGTACACCGGCCCGATGTTCCGCCACGAGCGGCCGCAGCGCGGCCGCTACCGGCAGTTCCACCAGGTCGGCGCCGAGGCCCTGGGCTTCGCCGGCCCCGACGTCGACGCCGAGTTGATCCTGATGGCGCGCAGGCTTTGGCGGATGCTCGGTCTGCGCGACGTGCGGCTGGAGTTGAACTGCCTGGGGCAGCCCGACGAGCGCCAGCGCCACCGCGCCAAGTTGATCGCGTATTTCGAGCGCCACCTGGAGCAGCTCGACGACGACGCGCGGCGGCGCCTGCACAGCAACCCGCTGCGCATCCTCGACAGCAAGAACCCGGCGCTGCAGCCGTTGATCGAGGGCGCGCCCAGCCTGCTCGACGAACTCGGCGCCGAGTCGCGCGAACACTTCGACGGCGTGCGCGCGCTGTTGCGCGCAGCCGGCCTGGATTTCCGCGTCAACCCGCGTCTGGTGCGCGGCCTGGACTACTACAACCTGACCGTGTTCGAGTGGGTCACCGATCGGCTGGGCGCGCAGGGCACCGTGTGCGCCGGCGGGCGCTACGACGGCCTGATCGCGCAGATCGGCGGCAAGCCGGCCCCGGCCTGCGGCTGGGCGCTGGGAGTCGAGCGCGTGCTCGAACTGCTCGGCCAGGACGACGCGCTGCCGCCGCCGCGCGCTCCCGACGTCTACCTGGTGCTGGCACACGCGCCCGCGCTGGAGCGCGCGTTCGAACTCGCCGAGGAACTTCGCGCGGCCGGCTGCAGCGTGCTGCAGCATGTCGGCGGCGGCAGCCTGAAGTCGCAGATGAAAAAGGCCGACGCCAGCGGAGCGCGTCACGCGCTGATCTTCGGTGCCGACGAGTGGGCCGCCGGAGAAGTCGCGCTCAAGGCGCTGCGCGACACCCAGGGCGCGGCGGCCCAGCAGCAGCGCGTGCCGCTGCAGCCGGTGGGCGAACTGCTGCGGCTGCTTGGCATCGGCGCCGCCTAGAATGGCGCACTCAACCCGGGTCGACACATGAGCTACAACCTCGAAGAACAAGATCAACTCGCGCAATTGCGCGACTTCTGGGACCGATGGGGCACCTGGATTTCGCTGCTGGTGGCCGCGGCCATGCTGGGCTGGGCCGGATCGCGCGGCTGGCAATGGTGGCAGCAGCATCAGGCGGTCAAGGCTTCGGCGCTGTACGCCCAGATCGGACAGCGCATGGCCGCCTCGGACATGGCCGGCGCCGGCGCTGTGTGCGCCGAGCTGCGCCGGCATTTCGGCTCCAGCGTGTACGCCTCGATGGGCGCGCTCGAACTCGCCAAGGGTTCCGCCCAAGCCGGCGACACCGCGCAGGCCGAGCACCTGCTGCGCTGGGCCGACGCGCACGCGGCCGATCCGGCGTACCGCGCCGCGGCCATGCTCGCGCTGTCGTCGCTGCAGACCGACGCGCACCAGCTCGACGCCGCGCTGGCCAGCGTGAAGGCCAGCCCGGACGCGGCATTCGCCGGTCTGTTCAGCGCACGCCGCGGCGACATCCTGGCGCTGCAGGGGCACCGCGCGCAGGCGCGCCAGGCCTACCTGCAGGCGTTGCAGCAACTGCCCGCCGACGACGCCTACCGCGGCAGCGTCGCGTTGCGCCTGCAAGCCGTCGGAGGCCGTTCATGATGACGCACCGCAGCCTGTTCCGCGCCGCCGCGGTCGGAGTCCTCGCCGCCGCGCTGCTCGGTGCGTGTTCGTCGGCGCCGAAGCGCCCGAACCCGACCCCGCTGGGGGCGGTGCCGCCGATTCTGCGCGTCAGCCCGGCGTGGGCCGTGCAGCTCGACCCGGTGCCGCCGACGTTCGCCGCCGCGCTGGCCGCCGGCGGCGTCGTCGTCGCCAGCGCCGACGGCAGCGTCGCGCGCATCGATGTGCACGACGGGCACGTGCTGTGGCGCACGCGGGTGGCCGGGGGCATCAGCGCCGGCGCCGGAAGCGACGGTCATTTCAGCGCCGTGGTCAACGGCTCCAACCAACTCGCCTCGCTGGGCCCGCAAGGCCAGCTGCTGTGGCTGTACCAGCTTCCGACCAGCGTGATCACGCCGCCCCTGGTGGCGCAGGGCATCATCGTCGTGCAAGGCGCCGATCAGCGCTTGTGGGCGTTCAATGCGGCCGACGGCAAGCAGCTGTGGAGCCTTGAGCTGCGCGCTCCGGCATTGCTGCTGCAGCAACCGGGCGGACTGGCGCGCGACGGATCCTCCGTCCTGGTGGGCGACGCGCTCGGCCGCATCGACGCAGTGTCGCTCGACAGCGGCGTGCTGCGCTGGCAGGCCACGCTCGCGCATCCGCGCGGCAGCACCGAAGTCGAGCGCATGGTCAGCGTCACCGGAACTCCGGCGCTGGCCGGCGGACAGGTGTGCGCGCGCACCTTCGACGCCACCATCGGCTGCGTCGACTCGTCCAACGGCACGCTGCGCTGGAGCGTCGACGCCCACGGCAGCACCGCGGTGAGCCAGGACGGCAGCATGCTGGTGGCCGCGCAGGGCGACGGCGTGGTGCAGGCGTACGCGGCCGCCGATGGCCACCCGACGTGGCGCAACAGCGAGCTCAAATACCGCGGCTTGAGCGCGCCGCTGCTGGTCGGCGCCACGGTCGCGGTCGGCGACTACCAGGGGTACGTCAGCCTGCTGTCGGCGCACGACGGAAGCCTGGTCGGGCGGTTCGCGACCGACGGCAGCGCGATCCGCTCGCCGCTGCTGGCCGACGGCAACACCATGATCGCGGTGACCGCCCGCGGCGGCGTCTACGCCTACCGCCCGCAATGATCCCGGTCGTCGCATTCGTCGGCCGGCCCAATGTCGGCAAGTCGACGCTGTTCAACCGGGTCACGCGGTCGCGCGACGCGATCGTCGCCGACATTCCCGGGTTGACGCGCGACCGGCATTACGCGCGCACGCAGTGGAACGCGCGCAGCTTCCTGGTCGTCGACACCGGCGGCTTCGAGCCGATCGTCGACACCGGAATCGTCGCGGAAATGGCGCGGCAGACGCGGCAGGCGATCGCCGAGAGCGACGTGGTCGTGTTCCTGACCGACGCGCGCACCGGGCTGGCGCCGCAGGATCAGCAGATCGCGGCGTATCTGCGCAAGACGGGCAAGAACGTGCTGCTGGCGGTCAACAAGGCCGAGGGTCTTCCGCCCAGCGCGCTGGCTGAATTCCATGAGCTCGGTCTGGGCCAGCCGCTGGCCGTCAGCGCCGCGCACGGCAGCGGCGTCGGCACCCTGCTCGACGCCACCGTCGCGCGGCTGGGGCCGGCCGCGCCCGAGGACGCGCCCGACGGCGACGCACAGACGCCGCACGCGATCAAGCTGGCGGTGGCGGGCCGCCCCAACGTGGGCAAGTCGACGCTGATCAACGCGCTGGTCGGCGAGGAACGGGTGATCGCCTTCGACCAGCCGGGGACCACGCGCGACGCCATCGAGGTGCCGTTCGAGCGCGACGGCGTGCGCTACACGCTGATCGACACCGCCGGGCTGCGGAGGCGCGGCCGGGTGTTCGAGACCATCGAGAAGTTTTCCGTGCTGAAGACGCTGCAGGCGATCGAGACGGCCAACGTGGTCGTGCTGCTGCTCGACGCCAGCGAAGGCGTCACCGACCAGGACGCGCACATCGCCGGCTTCGCCGTCGAGTCGGGTCGCGCGCTGGTCGTGGCGGCGAACAAGTGGGACAAGGCCGACGATTACCGGCGCCAACTGTTCCGCAACAGCGTGCACGAGCGGCTGCCGTTCCTGGGTTTCGCGCGGCAGATCGAAATCTCGGCGCTGGGCAGGCGCGGCCTGGGAGCATTGCTGCGCGCGGTCGGCGAATCGCATCGCGCCGCGTTCACCAAATTGTCCACGCCGCGGCTGACCCGCGCACTGCAGGAGGCGGTCGCGTTCCAGCAACCGCCGCGCGCCGGAGTCGTACGCCCGAAACTGCGCTATGCGCACCAGGGCGGGCAGAATCCGCCGGTGATCGTGATCCACGGCAACGCCCTGGACCGCGTGCCGCAGAGCTACACGCGCTACCTGGAGGCGCGTTTCACGCGCCAGTTCAAGCTCGACGGTACTCCGCTGCGCATCGAGTATCGCTCGTCGCACAATCCGTACCGCAAGGCGAAGGATTGACGCGCCGATCGACGTCGCGCGCGACACGCACGCCCCCGTGGCGTCAAGGCGCACGCGGCGTCGGGAATGGAACCGACGCATTCGGCTTTTATGCTATGGTGGCGTGCTGTCGGGATCCCGACGCCACCACACCAATTGGAGTGTTTCATGAGCAATAAAGGGCAGTTGCTACAAGACCCCTTCCTGAACCTGCTGCGCAAGGAGCATGTCCAGGTTTCGATCTATCTGGTCAACGGCATCAAGCTGCAAGGCCATATCGAATCGTTCGACCAGTACGTGGTCCTGTTGCGCAATACCGTGACGCAAATGGTTTATAAACACGCGATTTCCACCGTGGTGCCTTCGCGCGCGGTGAACTTCCACGTCGGTGCAAGCGAGCCCGACGCAGCCTGAGCCGCTGCCAGGCGCGATCCTGGTCGGCGTCGACCTCGGACAGCCGGCAGCGGACCGCGAACTCCACGAACTGCGCGAACTCGCGCTGTCGGCAGGGTTGCAGCCGCTGGCCACGTTGTGGAGCGCGCGGCGCCGCCTCGACCCGGCGCTCTACCTGGGAAGAGGCAAGGTCGAGACGCTGGGCGAACTGGTACAGCAACACGCGGCGCGCTGCGTGCTGTTCGACAACGCGCTTTCGCCGGCCCAGCAGCGCAATCTGGAGCGCGCGCTCGAAGTCCCCGTGTGGGACCGCACGGCGTTGATCCTGGAGATTTTCGCGCGCCGCGCGCGCAGCGGCGAAGGCAAGCTGCAAGTCGAACTGGCGCGGCTGCGCCACGCCGCCACGCGGCTGGTGCGCGGCTGGACCCACCTGGAACGCCAGCAAGGCGGCATCGGCCTGCGCGGCGGCCCCGGCGAGAAGCAGATCGAGCTCGACCGGCGCATGCTCGAGGACAAGATCAAGCTGCTGCAGCTGCGGCTGCGCAAGCTCGAGTGCCAACGCGCCACGCAGCGCCGCGCACGGGCCCGCGGCGGGTTGCTGCGGGTGTCGATCGTCGGCTACACCAACGCCGGCAAGAGCACCCTGTTCAACGCGCTCACGCACAGCCACGGCTACGTCGCCGACCAGCTGTTCGCGACCCTCGACACGACCACGCGCCGCATCTTTCTCGGCGAGGGCCTTCACGCGGTGGTGTCCGACACCGTCGGGTTCATTCGCGACCTGCCCCACGGGCTGGTCGAGGCGTTCAAGGCCACGCTCGACGAAACGCTCGACGCCGACGTGCTGTTGCACGTGGTCGATCTGTCCAATCCGCAGCGCGAACGCCAAATCGAGCAGGTCAACTCCGTCCTGGCCGAAATCGGTGCGCAGGACATCCCGCAGCTTCTCGTCTACAACAAAGTCGACAAGCTGCGCGAGCCCGTTCCGTACAGCGCGCGCCTGGCCGCGCACGCGACCGCCGACGGGCGTGCTAGCATCAAATGCTTTGACGTCAGCGCGTTGACCGGATCCGGGCTCGACGCGCTGCGTGCGCAACTGGCCGAGCTGGCCGCGCAGGCCGCCGCCGACAACGTCCATCACGCGTGAACCCGACCGAGCCCATGATGTCATCCGAGCGTCAGCGCGCCCCGCGCCCGGCGGCGCAGTCGCCGCGCGATCCGCGCGACGAGCGACGTGGCGGTCCTCCGGACCTGGACGAGCTGTGGCGCGACTTCAATCGCCGGCTCAACGGCCTGTTCAAGCGCGGTCGCGGGCTCGGCGGCCCGCGCCGGCCCGACCTGCGGCCGTCGGCGCGCGGCACCGCCGCCGTGTTCGCGGTGCTGGTGCTGATCCTGGCGCTGGCGTGGATCGGCGGCGGGATCTACATCGTGCAGGATGGCGAACAGGCCGTCGTGACCCGCTTCGGCAAGATCGTCGACGTCGTTCAGCCGGGCCTGCACTGGCGCCTGCCTTCGCCCATCGAACTGCAACAGGTGGTCGACATGGCGAGCCTGCGCAGCGTCGACGTGGGCAGCGGGGCCGACGTGCCCGGGGCCGGAGTCCCGGCGTCGGCCATGCTCACCGCCGACCAGGACATCATCGATGTGCGCATGACCGTGCGCTACCGCGTCGGCGACGCGCGTTCCTTCCTGTTTGCCCAGCGCGACCCGGCCGCACTGCTGCATGCCATCGCGGCGCAGGCGCTGCGCGCGGTCATCGGCAGCGAACGGCTCGATCAACTGCTGGCCGCGCCGCGGGCGCAGCTGGCCGCCGCGGTACGCCAGCGCATCGGCGCCGCGCTGGCGGCGGCGCACTGCGGCATCGTGCTGTCCGACGTGACCGTGCAGAGCCTGCGCGCGCCCGAACCGGTGCGCGGGGCGTTCGACGATGCGCTGAAGGCTGCGCAGCAGCGCGACGCGCTGCTGCGCGACGCCCAGGCCTACGCCGCCGACGTGGTGCCGCGCGCGCAGGGCGACGCCGACCGCCTGGTGCAGCAGGCGCAGGCCTACCGCGACCGGGTCGTGACCCGCGCGCAGGGCGATGCTGCGCGCTTCGACCTGATCCTGCAGCAATACCGCAAGGCACCGCAGGTCACGCGCGAAGGCCTGTACCTGCAGACCATGCGCCACATCCTGACCCGGGTGCGCAAAGTCGTCGTTCCGCACGGCAGCGTCATCCAGTTGCCCGCCGCGCCGGCTCCGGCTCCGACGAAGGCCGCTGCGGTGGCGGCCCCGCTCCCGACCCCGGCCGCGTCGATGCCGGCCTTGCCTGCGGACGCGGCGTCGGCCGCATCGGCGGCGGCATCCGCGGCGGGCGCATCCGCCAGCCTGCGCGACTCTTTGCGTCGCCGCGCCTTTCGCTGAGACTTCGTGATGAACCGAGTTTTCGCCGTCGTCGTCGCCTGCGCCGTGGCCCTGGGGCTGGCCGCGTCGAGCATGTTCATCGTGCACCAGGGACAGGACGCGGTGGTGTTTTCGCTCGGCAAGGTGCGCTCGGTGCTGCGCGAACCCGGTCTGTACCTGAAGTGGCCGACTCCGGTCGACAACGTGCTGATCCTCGACCGCCGCGGTTTGCTGCTGCGCAGCAACGATGCCGAGCATTACGCCACGCACGCGCAGCGCGAGCTCATCGTGGCGTGGACCCTGCGCTGGCACATCACCGACCCGGCCGCGTTCGTGCGCACCTTCGGCGGCAGCATGAGCCGCGCCGAATCGCAGCTGCACGACGCGGTCCAAGCGGCGCTGGGCGCGCAGATCGGCGCCCACAGCCTGGCCGCCCTGCTCGGCAAGGACAATGCGGCGATCGACGCCGCGGTGCAGCAGCGGGTCGCCGAGACGCTGCGCGCCAGCGGCGTGTCGCTGGACGGCTTCGGCCTGTCGCGCGTCGATCTCGGCGCCGACCTGACCAAGGCCGTCTATGCGCGCATGAGTGCCGAACGGCGCGCAGTGGCCAGCCGCGTGCGGGCGCAGGGTTCGGCCGAGGCCGAGGACATCCGCGCCAAGGCCGACCGGCAACGCACCGAACTGCTCGCCAAGGCGGATGCGCAAGCCCAGCGCATCGAAGGCGAGGGCGACGCGAAGGCGGCAGCCATCGACGCCGCCGCGTACGGCCAGGATCCGCAGTTCGCGTCCTTCTACCGCAGCCTGGCCGTGTACAGGGCCAGCTTCAACCAGCCCGACGACCTGCTGGTGCTCGACGGCTCCAGCGCGTTCCTGCGCGATCTGCGCGATCCCGGCACCGCCGCGACCAGTCCGCTGCGGTGATCGGCGACTGACGGCGCCGCCTAGAATGTGCGCGTTGCGCACGATCGCTTCGATTTCCCTCACTTCCTGCATGACTGCCTGGCTGCTCCCCGAGCAATTCTCCGACGTGCTTCCCGCCGAGGCGGCGGCGGTCGAGACCCTGCGCCGCACGCTGCTCGACGCCGCGGCGGGGTACGGGTACGAGTTGGTCATCCCGCCGCTGCTCGAGTACGTCGATTCGCTGCTGTCGGGAACCGGGCAGGATCTCGATCTGCGCACCTTCAAGCTGGTCGACCAGCTCTCCGGCCGCACGCTGGGGCTGCGCGCGGACATGACCCCGCAGGCCGCGCGCATCGACGCGCACCTGCTCAACCGCGACGGCGTGGTTCGGCTGTGCTACTCCGGCAGCGTGGTGCATACCCGCGCGCCCAGCGTGTACGCGACGCGCGAGCCGCTGCAGTTCGGCGCCGAACTGTACGGCCATGACGGACTGGAAGCCGACATCGAAGTGCAGCAACTGGCGGTGCGCGCCGTGCAGCTGAGCGGGGTGGCGAACATCACCCTGGCCTTGTCGGACATGCGCGTCGTGCGCGGGGCGCTGGCCGGGGTGCTGCTCGCGCCGGCGCAGGTCGACGCCGTGATCGAGTCGCTGGCGCGCAAGGATCGTCCGCGGCTGCAGCAGCTTCTGGCCGAGGTGCCGCGCGCGCAGCGCGACGCCGTGCTGGCCTTGCCCGAACTGTTCGGCGACGTTTCGGTGCTCGAGCGCGCGGCCGCGGTGCTGCCGGCGCGCGCGCCGATCGACGCCGCGCTGCGCGACCTGGCCGTGCTGGCCACGATCCACGCCCGCGCCGGCGTCGACGTGCAGGTCGACCTCGCCGACCTGCGCGGTTACCGCTACCACAGCGGGGTGATCTTCAGCCTGTATGCGCCGGGGCAACCCGACGCGCTCGCGCGCGGCGGCCGCTACGACGAAATCGGCGCCAGCTTCGGCCGCCCGCGCGCGGCCACCGGCTTCTCGCTCGATGTGCGCGAACTCGCGCGCCTGCGCCCGCTGCCGCCGGCGCAGGCCGCGGTGCGCGCGCAATGGTCGGCGCAGCCCGGTTACGCGCAAGCCGTGCAGCGGCTGCGCGCCGACGGCGAGGTGGTGATCGAGCTGCCGCCGGGAGCGCCGCTGCAGAGCCGTCGTTTCGCGTTCGACCGCGAACTGGCCTGCATCGACGGCACCTGGCAGCTGCGGCCGCTGGCCGCGGCGTGACGCGCGGCGCCGAACATTTCGAACTATCAGGGAAGGGTTGTCGTGAGCACAGGACGGAACGTGGTCGTCGTCGGAAGCCAGTGGGGCGACGAGGGCAAGGGCAAGGTGGTCGACTGGCTGACCGAGCAGGCCCAGGGCGTGGTGCGCTTCCAGGGCGGCCACAACGCCGGCCACACCCTGGTGATCAACGGGCACAAGACTGCGCTGCAGCTGATACCGTCGGGCATCATGCGCCCCGGAGTGGCGTGCTTCATCGGCAACGGCGTGGTCGTCGATCCCGAGCACCTGATGCTCGAGATCGCGCGCCTGGAAGCCGCGGGGGTCGAGGTGCGCAGCCGGCTGCGCATCAGCGAGTCGTGCCCTCTGGTGCTGCCGTCGCACGTGGCGCTCGACCTCGCGCGCGAATCGAGCCGCGAGGACCGCGGCCTGGGCAGGATCGGCACCACCGGCAAGGGAATCGGCCCGGCGTACGAGGACAAGGTGGCACGCCGCGCGCTGCGCGCGCAAGACCTCAAGCATCCGCAACGGCTGCGTGACAAATTGCGTGAAACGCTCGATCTGCACAACTTCATGCTTCGCGCCTACCTGCACGCGCAGGAGGTCGCTTTCGAGCCGACGTTGCAGCGCCTGCTCGAATTGGCCGAGGCCGTGGTTCCGCTGCTGGCCGACGTGGGCCATCTGATCCACCTCGGGCACGGACGCGGCGACCGCCTGCTGTTCGAAGGCGCCCAGGGCACGCTGCTCGACATCGACCACGGCACGTACCCGTTCGTGACCTCGAGCAATTGCGTCGCGGGCAACGCGGCCGCCGGCTCGGGCGTCGGCCCCGGCTACCTGCATTACGTGCTGGGCATCACCAAGGCCTACACCACCCGCGTCGGCAGCGGACCGTTTCCGTCCGAGCTGCCGATCGACGAGGTCGGAGGCGTCGGGCACCACCTGCACACCGTCTGCCAGGAACGCGGGACGGTCACCGGGCGGCCGCGCCGTTGCGGCTGGCTCGACGCGGCGGCGCTCAAGCGCGCCAACATCATCAACGCCACGACAGGCCAATGCATCACCAAGCTCGATGTACTGG
>JAJZHS010000349.1 GCA_021798395.1 Pseudomonadota bacterium | reverse complement strand
AGTTGCAACCCGTCGGCGTGGTGCAGGTGGCGCGTGACGACGCCGGCCACGCTCCACAGCAGCGTGGCCCCGACCATGGCCAACGCGGCCGTGCGGTGCGCGCGCTTCATGCCGGTGACGCGCCCGCGCCGTCAGGCCGCGTCCGCGCGCCCGGCGCGCTTGCGCTCGTGCTCGCTCAAGTGGCGCTTGCGCAGCCGGATCGACTTGGGCGTGATCTCGACCAGTTCGTCTTCATCGATGAACTCGACCGCGTACTCCAGCGTCAGTTCGATCGGCGGCGTCACCTTGATCGCATCTTCCTTGCCCGAGACGCGGAAATTGGTCAGTTGCTTGGCGCGCACCGGGTTGACCACGAGGTCGTTGTCGCGGCTGTGGATTCCGACGATCATGCCTTCGTACACCGGGTCGCCGGGCTTGACGAACATTCGGCCGCGATCGTCGAGCTTGCCCAGCGCGTAGGTGACGATCTCGCCGGATTCCTGGCTGATCAGCACGCCGTTCTTGCGCCCCTGGATCTCGCCGCGGTAGTCGTCGTAGCCGTCGAAGATGTTGCTGATCAAACCGGTGCCGCGGGTCAGGTTCAGGAACTCGTTCTGGAATCCGATCAGCCCGCGCGCCGGAATGCGGTACTCCAGGCGCACCCGACCCATGCCGTCGGGCTCCATGTTGACCAGTTCGCCGCGGCGCTCGCCCAGCGCCTGCATGACCCCGCCCTGATGCTGTTCCTCGACGTCGGCGGTGACCAGCTCGATCGGCTCCTGGCGGCCGTCGGGGCCGTCGTGGAACACCACCCGCGGCTTGCTCACCGCGAGCTCGTAGCCTTCGCGCCGCATGTTCTCGAGCAGGATGGTCAGGTGCAGTTCGCCACGCCCGGCGACCTCGTAAATGCCGTCCTCGTCGGTGTCGCGCACGCGCAAGGCAACGTTGCTCTGCAGCTCGCGATCGAGCCGGTCGCGCAACTGCCGGCTGGTGACGAACTTGCCTTCGCGGCCCGCCAGCGGGCTGGTATTGACGCAGAAGTTCATGGTCAGGGTCGGCTCGTCCACGGCCAGCATCGGCAGCGGTCGCGGCGTTTCCAGGCTGGTCAGGGTCACGCCGATGCCGATGTCCTCGATGCCGTTGACGAGCACGATGTCGCCGGGGCCGGCGCTTTCGGCCTGCTTGCGCTCCAGGCCCTCGAACTTCAGCACCTGGTTGACCCGCGCCTTGAACGGCGCGGCGTCGGCGCCCGCGTACACCGCGACGTCCTGCCCCGCCCTGAGGGTGCCGCTGTTGATGCGCCCGATGCCGATGCGACCGACGAAGGTCGAATAGTCCAGCGAGCAGATTTGCAGTTGCAGCGGATCGTCGGCCGAACCCTCGTGCGGCGGCACGTGCTGCAGGATGGCGTCGAACAGCGGCGCCAGGTCGGTGCCGACGGCCCCCGCCTCGAGCGTCGCCCAGCCGTTCAGGCCCGACGCGTACACCACCGGAAAGTCAAGCTGCTCCTCGGTGGCGCCGAGTTTGTCGAACAGTTCGAAAGTGGCGTTGATCACGTAGTCCGCGCGCGCGCCGGGCCGGTCGACCTTGTTGATGACCACGATGGGGCGCAGGCCCAGCGCCAGCGCCTTCTTGGTCACGAAACGCGTCTGCGGCATCGGGCCTTCGACCGCGTCGACCAGCAGCAGCACGCTGTCGACCATCGACAGCACCCGCTCGACCTCGCCGCCGAAGTCGGCGTGCCCCGGGGTGTCGACGATGTTGATGTGGGTTCCCTTCCAGTCCACGGCGCAGTTCTTCGACAGGATCGTGATGCCCCGCTCACGCTCGAGATCGTTGCTGTCCATCACCCGCTCGGCCACTTGCTGGTTCTGACGGAAGGTTCCGGATTGACGCAGCAGCTGGTCGACCATGGTGGTCTTGCCGTGGTCGACGTGGGCGATGATCGCGATGTTGCGGATCGATGGGGTCATGGTGGTGTTCACTGCGTGCGCAGTTCCTCGTCGCTGAGCAGGCGTTGCGGGGCCAGGACGCATCCGTCCCAGTCGCCGACGCCCAGGAAAACAGTTGTCGCGGTCTCGCCGTCGCGGACCGCTCGATACACGCGTACCGGTCCCGGCGGCGCGGAAGCTGCCGGATCCAGACGCAGCCGGCGTCCCTGCAACAGCCCGGCGGCCTGCGCCGCGTCGAGCTGCAGCGCGGGCAGAGCGTCGAGCAGCCGCTCGGTCGGCAGCAGCCGCGCGCGGGCGGTGTCGGCGTCGAGGGCGCTCAAGGCGTCGAGGGTGATCGCCTGGGCGACGTCGAAGCCGCCGCTGGCGGTGCGGCGCAGCGCGGCCAGATGCGCGCCGCAACCCAACGCCTGGCCGATGTCGCGGGCCAGCGCGCGAATATAGGTGCCCTTGCCGCAGCGCACGTCGATGGTCAGTTGCACGCCGTCGAAGTCCAGCGCCTCGATGGCGTCGATGCGAACCGCGCGCGGCGCGACCACGATCTGCTCGCCGGCGCGTGCGCGGGCGTACAGCGGTCGGCCGTCACGCTTGAGCGCGCTGTAGCACGGCGGCACCTGCGCGATGCGGCCGATGAAGCGCTGCAGCACCCCGCGCAGGTCGGCGTCGGCCAGCACCGGAACCGCAGCACGCTGCAGCACGTCGCCTTCGCCGTCGTCGGTGGCGGTGGTTTCGCCCAGCCGCACCACCGCGCGGTACGCCTTGTCGGCGTCAAGCTGAAGCTGCGCGTACTTGGTTGCGGCGCCGAAGCACAGCGGCAGCAAGCCGTCGGCCAGCGGATCCAGGGTTCCGGTGTGCCCGGCCTTGGCCGCGCACAGCGCCCGCCGCGCGCGCTGCAGCGCATGCTGCGAGCTCAAGCCGCGCGGCTTGTCGAGCAGCAGCACACCGTGCACCGGGCGCGAATCGAACCGCGGCATTCAGTCGTCCTTGGCCGGGTTGGCGACCGCCTGGCGGATCAGCCCGTCC
>JAJZHS010000038.1 GCA_021798395.1 Pseudomonadota bacterium | reverse complement strand
TAGCCCAGGTTGACGCGCGCCGCGTCGAGCGCGGCGATGCGCTGGCGCACGTTGGCCTGGTCGAAGGCGACCTGCGCGCGCGCCTGCTGCGCGCTGCTGCGCGCCAGGTCGACCGTATCCTGAGACGCCACGCCGCGGCTGCGCAGTTCGCGCTGGCGCGCCAGGTTGCGCACGGCGTAGTCCAGCGCGGCGCCGTCCTTGGCCTGCTGCGCGCGCGCGGTGGCCAGCGCGGCCGCGTTCTCGTCGACGATGGTCTGGTACGGCCGCGGATCGATCTTGGCGCACAACTGGCCCTTGCGGACCCGGGTGTTGAAGTCGCACGACAGCGACTGGATCACCCCCGACACGTAGGACCCGACGAGCACCGTGAGCACCGGGTTGACGGTCCCGGTGGCGGTGATCGAGCGCGCCACGGGCCCGCGGTCGACCGCAACCGTGGCGTAGCGCACCGTTTCGGCGGGACGCAGCATCCACCACGCCGCGGCGCCGAGCAGCACGGCGACGCCGGCGCCGAGCGCCAGCACACGGCGGCGGCGCGACCGCGCCGCGGCGGGATTGGATGGTGTGGACATGGCGCGCTCGCACGAACGGCCGCTCCGGCGACCGACAGTGCGGTTGTACCGCCGCCGACGCGCCGGGCGCCTTGACGCAGCGCACCGATCGCGTCGCCGCGCCGTCGAGCCCCCGCGGCGTCAACTGCGCGGCGCGGCGCGATGCGCCGGCATCGCTCCGGCCCGGCACAGTGACGCATCGGCGCCGTGGCGGCGCCCGAGCAGCCGTGGAGCGACATCATGCCGAACAAGCCATCTCCCGAACGCCGCGACGCGCCCCGCGAACGCGAGCGCATCGAGCGCGCCGAAGCCGAACAGACCGAGGTCGCCGGGCGCCACGCCAACAGCGGGCAGAAGGACCACAAGGGTGCGCGCGAATCGGCGCAGCTGCACTACAAGCCCAAGCCGGCGCCTCGCGCGCGCTGATCAGGCCACGGCGGGCGGCGTGCCGTGCGCCTGCCGCAGGCAGTCGCGCAGCAGTTCGGTGACCCGCGGCGGAGTCGGCGAGGTGCGGATGGCGCTGACGAACACGCAGTCGTAGCGCAGGCGGGCCGGCGCCAGCGCGCGCAGCAGCCCGTCGGCCTCGAAGCTGCGCGCGTAGTGGTCGGGCAGGAAACCGAGGAAGCGCCCGGACAGGATCAGGGTGGCGATCGATTCCTGGTCGAATCCGGTGGCGCTGCGCTCGATGCGCATCTTCTGCGTCACCTCCATGTTCGGCGAGTGGTAGCCCAACCCGGCGAACCGATGGGCGCCGAGCGCCTTCCAGCCCAGGTGCGTGTCGTCGGCGCCGAACAGCGGGTGGCGGCGGCCGCAGTACAGGAGCATGGTCTCGGCGAACAGCGGCTCGTAGCTCAGGCTCGCCGAGCTGCGATGCGCGGGGATCACGCCGACCTGGAAGCGGCCGTCCATCACCCCGCGCTCGATCGCGTTCATCGGCGCCACGTGCATGTTCAGCGTGACGTCGGGGGCGCGCGCGACGAACAGCGCGATGGCCTCGGCGATGCGCGCCGCCGGGTTGCTCGCGGTCTTGTCGAACACCGCCACGTCGAGCTGCCCGCCGAGGCGCTGGTGGATTTCGTCGACGCCGCGGATGAACGCGCCGGTGGCCGCGAGCAGGCGCTGGGTCTCGGCGTAGACACGTTCGCCTTCCGCGGTCAGCGCGAAGCCGCCGCGGCCGCGGCGGCACAGCGTCAGGCCGACGCGGGTCTCCAGGTCCTTGACGTGCTTGCTGATGGTCGACACGCCGATGTTGAGCTCGAGCTCGGCGCTGGCCATGCCGCCGCAGTCGGCCACGCTCTTGAACACCCGCAGCAGCCGGAGGTCGGCGTCGCTGACCTGGCCGAGGATGGCGCGCTTCTTCGCCGCCTTTGGTTGCATGGTCATGCCAGTGAATCGTGCTATTTCTCCACGACGGATAGTAATGAAGCGGCGAGAATGGCGCCGATCTCCGTCTCCACCGAGGCCCCGCACCATGAACTCGCCCGCCCAAGACGCCGCCTGGCTCGACGCGCACTGGATGCCTTTTACCGGCAACCGGGAATTCAAGGCCGCCCCGCGCATCATCACCGGCGCGCGCGGCGCGTACTACACCGACCGCGACGGGCGCCGCATTTTCGACGGCCTGTCGGGGCTTTGGTGCTGCGGCCTCGGCCACGGCCGCAGCGAACTCGCCGAGGCCGCCGGCAAGCAGCTGGCCACGCTCGACTACGCGCCCGCGTTCCAGTTCGGCCACCCGCTGTCGTTCGAACTGGCCAACCGGGTCAAGGAACTGGTCCCGGCGGGTCTCGACCACGTGTTCTTCACCGGGTCGGGGTCGGAATCGGCCGATACCGCGCTGAAAATGGCCCGCGCCTACTGGCGCGCCAAGGGGCAGGCGAGCAAGACGCGGCTGATCGGCCGCGAAAAGGGCTATCACGGCGTCAATTTCGGCGGCATTTCGGTCGGCGGCATCGCCGGCAACCGCAAGGCCTTCGGCGAGGGCATCGACGCCGACCACCTGCCGCACACCCTGCTGCCGGCCAACGCCTTCAGCCGCGGCATGCCGCAGCACGGCGCCGAACTCGCCGACCGCCTGCTCGACCTGATCGCGCTGCACGACGCGTCGAACATCGCCGCGGTGATCGTCGAGCCGTTCTCGGGTTCGGCCGGGGTGATCGTGCCGCCGCAGGGCTACCTGCAGCGGCTGCGCGACATCTGCACCCGGCACGACATCCTGCTGATCTTCGACGAGGTGATCACCGGCTTCGGCCGCTGCGGCGCGATGACCGGCGCCGAGGCCTTCGGCGTCACCCCCGACATCCTCAACGTCGCCAAGCAGCTGACCAACGGCGCGCAGCCGATGGGCGCGGTGATCGCCAAGGGCGAGATCTACGACACCTTCATGCGCAGCGGCGGTCCCGACTACATGCTCGAGTTCGCGCACGGCTACACCTACTCGGCGCACCCGGTGGCGTGCGCCGTCGGCCTGGCCACGCTTGACCTGCTGCAGCGCGAGTCCGCGCTCGAGCGGGTGCGCGAACTGGCGCCGCATTTCGAGCGCGCGGTGCACGGGCTCAAGGGTGCGCGAAACGTCGTCGACATCCGCAACTACGGACTCGCCGCCGGACTGACCATCGCCAGCGCGCCGGGAGAGCCTGCCAAGCGCCCGTACGCCATCGCGATGGAGTGCTGGAAAAAGGGCTTCTACGTGCGCTACGGCGGCGACACCCTGCAGCTGGCGCCGCCCTTCGTCTCGACGCCGCACGAAATCGACCTGCTGCTCGACGCCCTCGGCTCGGCGATCGAGGCGAGCGCCTGAGCGCGTGCCGACCATGCCGGCCACGGTGTTCGAACGCCTTGCGCCGACGCGCGGGCAGGTGCTGAAGGCGCTGGACGGCAGCGTGCGCCGCCCGTTCTGGCTCGACGACGCGCCGCCGGACTCCGGCTTCGAGCCGCTGCGCGGGCGCGCGCAGGCCTCGCTGGCCATCGTCGGCGGCGGCTTCCTCGGGCTGTGGAGCGCGATCCTGGCCAAGGAACGCGACCCCGGACGCGACGTCGTGCTGCTCGAGGCGCGGCACATCGGCCACGCGGCGTCGGGGCGCAACGGCGGATTCTGCGAAGCCAGCCTGACCCACGGCGACGACAACGCGGCGTGGCGCTGGCCCGACGAGGTGGCGCAACTCGACGCGCAAGGCGCGCGCAACCTGGCCGAGTTCGAGACCACGCTGCAGCAGCGCGGCATCGACTGCGACTTCGAGCGCAGCGGCCTGCTCGAAGTCGCGGTGGAAGCGCACCAGGACGCGCAGTTGCGCGGCCGCGCCGGTTACCTCGACGCCGCCGCCGTGCGCGCCGAGCTGGCCTCGCCGACCTACCTCTCGGGGGTCTGGGACCGCGACGGAACCGCGCTGCTGCACCCGGGCAAGCTGGTGCGCGGGCTGGCGCGGGTGGCCGCCGAACTCGGCGTGCGCATGCACGAGGCCACGGCGGTCGACGCGGTGGCCGAGCACGGCAGCGCGGTGCGGCTGCGCACGGCGCACGGCGAAGTGCTGGCGCGGCAGGTCGTGCTGGCGACCAACGCCTACCCCTCGCTGCTCGGCCGCTACCGCCGCCACACCATCCCGATCTACGACTACGCCTTGATGACCGAGCCGCTGGACGCGCGCCGCATGGCGGGCCTGGGCTGGCGCCACCGCCAGGGCGTCGCCGACCTCGGCAACCAGTTCCACTACTACCGGCTGACTCGCGACAACCGCGTGCTGTTCGGCGGTTTCGACGCCGTCTACCACTTCGGCAGCCGGCTCGACGCGGCGCTGGAGGAGCGCGCGTCGACCTACGAACGCCTGGCCGGCCATTTCCTCAGCACGTTCCCGCAGCTCGAAGGCGTTCGCTTCACCCATCGCTGGGCCGGGGTCATCGACACCTCGTCGCGGCTGTGCGCGTTCTACGCCCTGGCCATGCGCGGGCGCGTGGCGTACGCGGCCGGCTTCACCGGACTCGGCGTCGGCGCGACGCGCTTCGCCGCCAACGTGCTGCTCGACAGGCTCGACGGCGTCGACAGCGAGCGCACCCGGCTGCGCATGACCCGCGAGCTGCCGATGCCTTTTCCCCCCGAGCCCCTGCGCTACGCCGCGGTGCAGGCCGCGCGCTGGTCGCTCGACCGCGCCGACCGCCACGGCGGCCGGCGCAACCTGTACCTGCGCGCCTTGCGCGCGCTGGGGCTGGGCTTCGACTCCTGAACCGACGACGACCATGCAAGAATCCACCGCACTGCGACCCGACCACGGAGTCGACGCGACCGGCCTGGAGCTGGCGCTGCGCGAACTGGCGCCGGAACAGGTCGTGGCCGGGCGGCCCCGCGTCGGCGCGGTCGAACTCGGCAGCCTCAAGGACTGCAGCGTCGGAGTCTGGGAGATCACCCCGGGCGTGAGCACCGACGTCGAGACCGACGAATGGTTCGTCGTGCTCGGCGGCCACGCCGAAGTCGCGTTCGACGACGGCACGCCGCCGCTGCAACTGCGCCCCGGCACAGTCGCCAGGCTGCGCGCCGGAAGCCGCACGACGTGGACGGTGACGCAGACGCTGCGCAAGGTCTATATCGTCTGATCCGTCGGATCGAACCGGGAGTCGCCCATGCACGTCGAACGCAACTACATCAACGGAACCTGGCAGCCGGCCGCGCGCGGCGCGACCCGCACCATCACCGACCCGGGCAACGGCGAAACCCTCGCCGTGGTCGCCGACAGCGGCCGCGAGGACAGCGTGCAGGCGGTCGCCGCCGCGCGCGCCGCGTTCTACGGCGACGGCGCCTGGCGCCGCATGAGCGGCCCGCTGCGCGCGGCCAGGCTGTTCGCGGTGGCCGAGCGCATCGAGGCCCGCGCGCGCGAACTCGCCGTGCTCGATTCGCGCAACAGCGGCAAGCCGCTGCGCGAGGCCGAGGCCGACGTCGCCGACGCCGCGGCGTGCTTTCGCTACTACGCCGGGCTGATCGGCAAGCCGCAGGGCGGGGTCTACGAGGTCGGCGACGGCTTCGGCCCGATGCACGCCTACACGGTGCACGAACCGGTCGGCGTGTGCGCGCTGGTCACGCCGTGGAACTACCCGCTGCTGATGGCCACCGGCAAGCTGGCGCCGGCGCTGGCCGCCGGCAACTGCGTGGTGCTCAAGCCCAGCGAACTGACGCCGCTGTCGGCGATCGCGCTGTTCCGCATTTTCGAGGAGGTCGGGCTGCCGGCCGGCACCGCGAATCTGGTGCTCGGCGCCGGCCCGGAGGCCGGCCACGCGCTGGCGGCGAGCGACGACGTCGACATGATCACCTTCACCGGCAGCACGCGCACCGGGCAGAGCATCGCCGCGGCCGCGGTCGGCAACCTGAAGAAGGTCGGACTCGAACTCGGCGGCAAGTCGCCGAACATCGTGTTCGCCGACGCCGACTTCGAAGGCGCCGTCGAATGGGCCATGATCGGCGTGTTCTTCAACCAGGGCGAAGTCTGTTCGGCCGGATCGAGGATCCTGGTCGAGGAAAGCCTGAAGGAGCGATTCGTCGAACGGCTGGCCGAGCGCGCCCGCGCGCTGCGCATCGGCTACGGGCTCGACAACCCGGACATCGGTGCCATCGTCTCGCCGGCGCAGCTCGACAAGGTGCTCGGTTTCATCGAGCGCGCCAGTGCGCAGGGCGCGCGGCTGGTCTGCGGCGGCGCCCGCGTGATCGACGGCGCATGCGGCCGCGGCCTGTTCGTGCAGCCGACGATCTTCGACCGCTGCACCCCCGACATGGAACTGGTACGCGAGGAGGTGTTCGGCCCGGTGGTCGCGGTGCAGACCTTCCGCACCGAGGCCGAGGCCATCGCGATGGCCAACGACACCCGCTACGGTCTGGCCGGCGGGGTGTTCACCGCCGACGGTTCGCGCGCCTTGCGGGTGATGAAGGAGATCCGCGCCGGAATCACCTGGATCAACTGCTACAACCCGACGTTCAACGAGGCGCCGTGGGGCGGCTACAAGATGAGCGGCTACGGTCGCGACCTCGGCGTGCACGGGCTGCAGGAATACCAGCAGATCAAGCAGGTCAACATCAACCTGCGCCCGGGCCCGGTCGGCTGGTATGGGAAGTGAACCCCCAGGGCCGGGCTAGAAGCCCGGGCGGCCCAGCGGTGACTTGGGTGAGCCCCCAGGGCCGCTGCGGTCAGAAGGGGAGCGCGTAGTCGATGCTCAGCGGAGCGTGGTCGGAGAAGCGCGCAGCGGTGTAGATGGCCTCGCTGCCGGGCTGCGCCAGGGCGGCCACCGCAGGCGTGGCCAGCTGATAGTCGATGCGCCAGCCGACGTTCTTCGCCCTCGCCTGGCCGCGGTTGCTCCACCAGGTGTACTGCTCGGGCGCCGGGTTCAAGGCGCGGAACACGTCGACCCAGCCGTGCACCTCGAGCAGCTTGCTCATCCACGCCCGCTCCTCGGGCAGGAAACCGCTGTTGTTCAGGTTGCCCTTCCAGTTCTTCAGGTCGATTTCCTTGTGCGCGATGTTCACGTCGCCGCACAGCAGCACCTCGCCGCGCGCGCGCAACGCGCGCAGGTGTTCGCCGAAGCACTCGAGGAAACGGTACTTGGCCTGCTGGCGCTCGTCGGAGCTCGACCCCGACGGAAAATACACCGAGACCAACGCCAGCCGCATGCCGCCGGGCAGCCGGTAGCGCGCCTCGACGCAGCGCCCCTC
This sequence comes from Pseudomonadota bacterium, assembly GCA_021798395.1. Taxonomy (GTDB): domain Bacteria; phylum Pseudomonadota; class Gammaproteobacteria; order Burkholderiales; family Burkholderiaceae_C; genus Thiomonas_A. The sequence continues at coordinate 4,843 of JAJZHS010000038.1, read as the reverse complement.
GGCGTCGAACTCGGCCGCGCCGAAACCAATCACGACCTCGTCGGGTTCGTGCCGCCAGTACAGCCCGACGCCGCTGTAGCCGGGCTTGTCGGCGTGCTGGAACGCGCCGCGCAGGCCGCCGAGGCCGCGCAACGCGTCGCCGAGGTCGGCGGCCGCGGCCTTGATCTCCTGCACGCACAGCCAGTCGGGACGCGCCTGCTCGCGCAGCCAGGCGTCGACGCCCTTGCGCGCGGCCGAGCGGATGCCGTTGAGATTGAGCGTCGTGACTCGGAACAAGTTGTTATGCGTCATGTCGATTGCGCCATTGGCAACCCGTGCAGTCTACCGAGATAGACTCGAAACATCGCGCGCGAATTAGGTTCGCGCGAACCCGACCAGCGACCATCAAAGATACCGCGATGCAACGCCGCACAATACTCGGAACGGTGCTGCTCGCCGCGACGCTTCCGGGGCTCGCACACGGGGCGATTTTCGTCTGTCACGACGAGCACGGCGCGCCGCTGACCACCGACCACCTCAGCCGCCAGTGCCTGCTCTACGGCGGCAAGGAACTGAACCCCGATGGCAGCGTGCGCCGCGTCATCCTGTCGCCGCAGCGGCAGGCCGCGCTCGACGCCGCGCAGCAAGCCGCGCAGCGCGCAGCGCAGGATCGCCTCGACACCCAGCGCGAGATGCGCGCGCTGCGCACCCGTTTCCCCGATGCGGCCAGCGTGCGGCGCGCCGAGGACGCGGCGCTGCGCACGCCGCGCGCGCTGATCGCCAACGCGCACGCGCAGCTGCGCGCGCTCGCCGCCGAGCACGCCCGGCTCGAGCAGGACGCGCAGTTCTATCCGAACCACGACTATCCGCCCGACCTGCGCGGACGCTTCGAAACCAACGCCGTGCTGCGCGACCAGCAGACGCAGCTGATCAGCGCGCAGCAGCGCGTCATCGCGCACACCCAGGCGCGCTATGCCGAACTGCTGCGCCGGCTGCGGCGGCTGTGGGCGCGCGACACCGCCGGCGCGCCGCGCTGATCCACCGCGTCAGGCGTCGAGCGCGGCGCGCAGCGCCTCGCCGACCTGCTGCGGATTGGCGCGGCCGCCGGTGGCCTTCATGACCTGGCCGACCAGCGCGTTCAGCGCCTTGGCCTTGCCGGCGCGGTATTCGTCGACGTTCTTCGGGTTGGCCGCGACCACCGCGGCCACCGCCTCGGCGATCGCGCCGCCGTCGCTGATCTGGCGCAGTCCGCGGCGCTCGATCACCGCGTCGACGTCGCGTTCGCCGTCCCACAGCGCGGCGAACACCTCGCGCGCGGTCTTGCCCGACAGCGTGCCGTCGGCCACGCGCGCGACCAGCGCACCGAGCAGCGCGGGCGCGATCGGCACCGCGTCGAGCTCGAGTTCGGCGCGGTTGAGCGCCGCGGCCAGTTCGCCCATGATCCAGTTGGCGGCCAGCTTGGGCTGGCCGCAGGCGGCCGCGCAGGTCTCGAAATACGCCGCATGCGAGCGGCTCTGCGTCAGGTACGCGGCATCGACCGCGCCCAGCGCGTAGTCGCGCGCCAGACGCTCGGCCATCTGCCCCGGCAGTTCGGGCAGCTCGCCGCGCACGCGCTCGATCCATTCCGGCGCGATGACCAGCGTGGGCAGGTCGGGGTCGGGGAAGTAGCGGTAGTCGTGCGAATCCTCCTTGGTGCGCATGGTGCGCGTGACCCCGCGCTCGGGGTCGAACAGCCGGGTTTCCTGCCGCACCGTGCCGCCGTCCTCGATCAGTTCGATCTGGCGCCGGGCCTCAAACGCGATGGCGCGTTCGAGGAAGCGGAAGCTGTTCAGGTTCTTGATTTCGCAGCGCGTTCCAAGCGGCGCGCCGGGACGGCGCACCGAGACGTTGGCGTCGCAGCGGAACGAGCCTTCCTGCAGGTTGCCGTCGCAGATGTCGAGCCAGACCACCAGCGCGTGCAGCGCACGCGCGTACGCCGCGGCCTCGGCGGCGCTGCGCATGACCGGCTCGGTGACGATTTCCAGCAGCGGCGTGCCGGCGCGGTTGAGGTCGATTCCGGTGGCCTGGCGGCCGTCGACGTCGATGCCGTGGATCGACTTGCCGGCGTCCTCCTCGAGGTGCGCGCGCGTCAGCTGCACCGCGCGCAGCGCGCCGTCGAAGACGAAGCCGACGCTGCCGCCCTGCACCACCGGGATCTCGAACTGGCTGATCTGGTAGCCCTTGGGCAGGTCGGGGTAGAAGTAGTTCTTGCGCGCGAACACCGAGCGCGGCGCGACGTGCGCGCCGACCGCGAGGCCGAAGCGGATGGCCCGCTCGACCGCGCCGCGGTTGGCCACCGGCAGCGCTCCGGGCAGCGCCAGATCGACCGCGCTGGCCTGGCTGTTGGGCTCGCGGCCGAACGCGGTCGGCGCGTCGGAGAACATTTTCGACGCGGTCGACAGCTGGGCGTGCGTCTCCAGCCCGATGACGATTTCCCAATTGCGGTTCATGGTCTGCTTCACAGGGTCGGCGGTGCCAGCCGGTGCCAGTCGGTGGCGCGCTGCAGCGCGTGCGCGGCTTCGAGCAGCCGCTGTTCACCGAAATGCGGCGCCAGCAGCTGCAGCCCGACCGGCAGCCCGGACGCCGCGCCGAGTCCGGCCGGCACGCTCATTCCGGGCAGCCCGGCCAGGCTGCCGGGCAGGGTGTAGATGTCGGCCAGGTAATTGGCCAGCGGGTCGGCCTTGTCGCCGCGCTTCCAGGCCACGGTGGGCGACACCGGTCCGGCGATGAGGTCGCAGCCGGCGAACGCGGCGGCGAAATCGTCGGCGATCAGGCGGCGGATTTTCTGCGCCTGCAAGTAGTACGCGTCGTAGTAGCCGTGCGACAGCACGTAGGTGCCGATCAGGATGCGGCGCTTGACCTCGGGCCCGAAGCCTTCGGCGCGCGAGTTGGAGTACATCTCGGCCAGTTCGGCACCGTCCGCGGCGCGATGCCCGTAGCGCACTCCGTCGTAGCGCGACAGATTGCTCGAGGCCTCGGCCGGGGCGACGATGTAATAGGCCGGGATCGCGAGTTCGGTGCGCGGCAGGGTGATGTCGCGCAGCGTGGCGCCGAGCGCTTCGAACTGCGCCAGCGCGCCGCGCACGGCCCGCGCCACTTCGTCGGCCAGGCCGTCGGCGAACCACTCGCGCGGCAGCCCGATGCGCACGCCGGCCAGCGGGCGCTGGCCGGGCAGCGCGTCGAGCGCGTCGAGCGCGTCGGTATAGCGCGGAATCGCCTGCTGCACGCTGGTCGAGTCCTGCGCGTCGTGCCCGGCCATGTGCTGCAGCAGCAGCGCGCAGTCCCACGCGCTGCGCGCCAGCACCCCGGCCTGGTCGAGGCTGGACGCGAAGGCGATCATGCCGAAGCGCGAGCACAGACCGTAGGTCGGCTTGATGCCGCTGATGCCGCACATCGCGGCCGGCTGCCGGATCGAGCCGCCGGTGTCGCTGCCGGTGGCCGCGGCGACCAGCCGCGCGGCGACCGCGGCCGCCGATCCGCCCGACGAACCGCCCGGAATCGCGGCGCGGTCCCACGGATTGGCCACCGCGCCGAACGCCGAGTTCTCGTTGGACGAGCCCATGGCGAACTCGTCCATATTGGTCTTGCCCACGGCAACCGCTCCGGCCGCGGCCAGGCGCTGCACGATGGTGGCGTCGAACGGGCTCATGTAGCCGGCGAGCATCTTCGAGCCGGCGGTCGACGGCATGCCGCGGGTGACGAACACGTCCTTGTGCGCCAGCGGCAAGCCGAGCAGCGCACGCGCGTCGCCGGCGGCACGCGCGGCGTCGGCTGCGCGCGCCGCGGCCAGCGCGGCATCGGCGGCGACGTGGACGAAGGCGCCCAGTCCGGACGCGGCGTCGATGCGCCGCAGGCTGGACTGCACCAGTTCGACGCTGGACAGCTGCCCGGCGGCCAGCGCGTCGCGTTGCGCGCGCAGGTCCAGCAGCGCGGGATCGGCGCTCATTCGACCACCCGCGGAACGAGGAACAGGCCGTCGCGCGCCGCCGGCGCGCCCGCCAGCACGGCGTCGCGGAGGGTCGGCTGGCGGGCGACGTCGTCGCGCAGCGGCAGCGGTTGCTCGCGCAGCGCCGACAGCGGATGCGCCAACGGCTCGACGCCGCGGGTATCGACCGCGCGCATGCGCTCGACAATGGTGAAAAAGGCGTTGATCTGCTTGAGCATCGCGTCGCGCTCGGCGTCGCTCAGGCGCAATCGCGCGAGCTCGGCGATGCGATCGATGTCGCGGTCTTGCAGGGGCATGGCACGGTGCCTGAAAGGATGGGCGTGAGGTCGTCGGCATGGCGCGCGGCACGGATTCAGCGGCGCGCATGCGTTGTGCCATTCTACGGGGCGCATTGGGCTAACATGGACGGATTGGCCGATGCAGAAATTGCGCGGCCTCCCGCATGTTTTGTTGCGTTTTTCACACAACTGCCGAATCCCGAAGCCATGTTTGGAATTTTTCGCCGGTATTTCTCGACCGATCTGGCCATCGATCTCGGGACCGCCAACACCCTGATCTACGTGCGCGGCAAGGGCATCGTGCTCGACGAGCCGTCGGTGGTCGCGATCCGCCACGAAGGCGGCCCGAACGGCAAGAAGACGATCCAGGCCGTCGGCCGCGAGGCCAAGGCCATGCTCGGGCGCGTTCCCGGCAACATCGAGGCGATCCGCCCGATGAAGGACGGGGTGATCGCCGATTTCACCGTCACTGAGCAGATGCTCAAGCAGTTCATCAAGATGGTGCACGAAACGACGCTGTTCAAACCGTCGCCCCGCATCATCATCTGCGTGCCGTGCGGCTCGACGCAGGTCGAGCGGCGTGCGATCCGCGAATCGGCAG
>JAJZHS010000037.1 GCA_021798395.1 Pseudomonadota bacterium | reverse complement strand
CGCCTACCCGGGCAAGCCGTCCGAGCTGGTCGGGGCCGGTTGCGCGGTGCGCGCGCTGGGCGCACCCGAGCACGATCCCGCCGACGGGCTGCACCGGTTGGCCGTGCGCCTCGGCGCCGGCGGGCTGGCGCCGCCGCTGCAGCCGGCCTGGCGCCCGCCGCGGCCGCGCGGCAAACTCAGCGCGGAGAAGGTCTGCAAGGCCATCGGCCACCTGCTGCCGGACGACGCCATCGTCGTCGACGAGGCGCAGACCTCAGGCGTCATGCTGCCGTACTACACGTCCGGCGCGCCGCGCCACGACGTGCTCGCGCTGACCGGCGGCGCCATCGGCCAGGGGCTGCCGCTGGCCGTCGGCGCCGCCGTGGCGTGTCCGCAGCGTCCGGTGCTGGCGCTGGTCGGCGACGGCGCGGCGATGTACACGCCGCAGGCGCTGTGGACCATGGCACGCGAGCGGCTGCACGTCGTCGCCGTGGTGTTCGACAACCGCGCCTACGCAATCCTCGACCTCGAACTGCAGCGCGTCGGCGCGGGCGCCGCCGGCGACCGCGCGCGCGCCCAGTTCGCGTTGGCCTCGCCCGAACTCGATTTCGTGCGCATCGCCGAAGGCATGGGCGTGCCTGCGGTGCGCGCGACCACGGCCGACGGCTTCGTCGGCGCGCTGGAACGCGCGCTGGCCACGCCGGGGCCGCACCTGATCGACGCCGTGGTGCCGCCCGCGCTGGCCGGGTGGAAGCTGCGGCTGCTGCCGCGGCTGCTCGATTCGCTGGCGTCGCTGCCTACGCCGCTGGCGCAGACGATCCGGCGGCGCGTCGCGCCGTAGCGCGCGCCCGGCGGGGCCGCGCCGGAGCCTCGAGGCGCGCGGCGCGTTTCATTGCGCCAGTTTCATTGCGCCATCAACTGGCGCAGATCGTGCGCGATGCTCGCCGCCGCGGTCAGATCGGAGCCGATCAGCGTGCCTTTGCCGCGCTTGTCGAACACGTAGATCGCGGCGCTGTGGTTCACGACGTAATTGCCGTAGCGGTCCTTCTTGCCGTAGCTGAACGCGACGTGGTACAGCTTGGTCATCGCGACCACCTGCTCCATGGTGCCGCGCACGCCGATGGCCTGCGGGCTGAAAGCGTGGGTATAGGCCTTCAGCACCGGCAGGCTGTCGCGCGCCGGGTCGACGGTGACGAACAGGATGCGGGCTCCGTCGGCGGCGGGGCCGAGGTCGGCGACCGCGCGCGCCAGGTGGGACATGGTCAGCGGACAGACGTCGGGGCAGTGGGTGTAGCCGAAATACACCACCACCACCTTGCCGCGCAGGTCGGCCGCGCGCAGCGGCTTGCCGCTGTCGGCCGAAATCATTCCGAATACGTGCAGATCGGACAGCACGTCGCTGACGTTGCTCATGTCCCAGTGCAGCTTCTTGCCGCAGCCGCCCAGCGGCAGCGCCAGCGCGGCGGCCAGCAGCAACGCGCCCAGCAGGCGGCCGGGCCTGCGTTTGGAGTGGAGAAGTTTCATCGGATCGCTGTCGGGGCCGGCGTCGCCGGGCGGTTGCACGAAGACCGCCGCGCGCCGGCGGTCCGCAGTGCGTGATGGTAAGCGCACGCGCGCGGTCGAGGCGGCGGTCGCTCAGTCGACCGGCGCGTCGCGCACGTCGGAACACCGCGCGAGGACGCGGTCGGCGGCGTCGAACGGATTCGCCCCGGGCGCGCGCCCGGGGGCGCCGGCGGCCGCTTCGGCGCCGCTGGCGAAGCTCCACCATTGGTTGCGCCCGAACTTGTGCGTCTTGCCGGAATACATCGCCGCGTCGGCCATGCGCAGCAAGGCGTCGGCTTCGGTGGCGTGCTGCGGGTACAGCGCCAGGCCCATGGTCATGCCGACCCGCACCGCATCGCGCGCCGGCCCGAGTTCGTGGGGCAGTTCCACCGCGGTGTGCAGGCGCTCGAGCGCGGTGCGCAGATCGTCCAGCGCCCGGCGTTCGTCGATGTCCTCGAACAGCACCACGAACTCGTCGCCGCCGAGCCTGGCGAGGTAATCGGCTCCGCGCAGCCGCGCGCGCATCGCGCGCGCCAGCTTGCCGAGCAGTTCGTCGCCCGCCGGGTGGCCGTAGCGGTCGTTGACCGGCTTGAAGTCGTCGAGATCCAGGACTCCCACCGCGACCAGGGTGCCGCGCCGCAGGGCGCGCGCCAGCGCGCCCTGCAGGTGTTCGCCCAACGCCAGCCGGTTGGGCAGTCCGGTCAGCGGATCGGTTCGCGCGCGTCGGCTTTCGCTGCGCTGCAGATCGGCCAGCGCGGCCTTGCGGTCGAGTTCGTCGAGCCCGTGCCCGAGCAGTGCGGCGACCTGTTCGCAGGCTTCGCGGCTGGTGTCGTCGAACCAGCCGACCTGCCTGGCGACGTAGACCAGGACACCCCACGGCCGCCCCGCGCGGTCGACGACCGCGGCCAGCGTCGACGCCCACTGCAGGCGGCGCAGCTCGGCCGCGTAGCGCGACTTCGCCTGCAGCGCCAGATTGTCCTGATGGACGGCCACGCCGTGCGCGCGCCAGGCCTGCGCGATGGCGGGGCCTTCGTCGGTGACGCGCACGCGGAGCGCATCGAGGAACGACAGGTCCTGGTTCGAAGCGCTCGCGCGGCCCACGACGCGGAACACGCCGCCCGCGTCCGGGCGGCCGAGCCACACCGCCGAGAATTCCGAGCCGAGCACCAGGCTCTGGCACAAGCGCGTGATCATGCCCGACTCGGTCGCGCTGTGCAGAAGCGACTGCGCGGCCGCGACGAGCGCCCGATAGACCCCTTGTGCGCGCAGCGCGCGCAGCGCCTGGCCCTCGCGCGCGGTGACGTCGGTGAACGTCCACACCGAGGTCTCGCCGTCGGGCAGCAGCTGCGCGCGCACGTCGCACAGCGGTTCGTCGCCGCCGGAGCCGGCGAGCCGGACATTGGGCACGTCGAGCGAACCCGCGCGGCGCAGCGCATCGTACGCGGCGCCGACGCGGGCATAGGTCGCGTCGTCCGCGTACAGCACGCGTGCCGGCGCGCCGACCAGCGCATGCTGCGCGATGCCGAGCATGTTCAGCATGGCGCCGTTGGCCGCGACCACCGCCCGCCGGCGTGTGATCAGCAGCCCGGCGCTGGTGTGCTCCAGCAAGGCCTGCTGCAGCTGCTGCGCGCGGTGGCGGTCGGTGACGTCGACGCCCATGGCGACGCGGTGGCGCGGCGCGCCCGCGGCGTCGGCCAGCACGGTGTGGGTCCACGCGAACAGGCGCCTGTCGCCATCGCGCCCGATCCAGTGGTGTTCGACGTGCGTGGGCAGGCGGCCCTGTTCGAAGGCGTGGAAGACGGCTTCGGCGGCCGCGCGCTCCTCGGGCGGCAGCAGGGTCTTCCAGAACAGCGGGCGTCCTTGGACCTCGGCTTGCGTGTACCCGGTGAACAGTTCGGCGGCCCGGTTGAAGCGCACGATGGCGCCGTCGCGGTCGAGCACCAGGCCGACTCCGCCCAGGCAGTCGAAGATGGCCGAGCTGAATGCGCGCTGTTCGTCGAGGTCGCGCGTGCGCACGTCGACCGCGTGCTCGATCGCCGCCATGCGCGACGCGCGCTGGCGTGCCGCCAGACTCCACAACGCAGCGGCCAGCAGGCCGAGCACCAGCACCGCGGTGCTCGCCGCCCGATGCGGCGCGAAGGCACCGGGCGCAGGCCGGGCAATGACCGTCCAGCGCCGCCCGGCGACGCGCAGCGACGCACGCACCGCGCGCGTCCCGGCGGCCGCGGCGCCGGCTGACGCCATCGGGTACAGGCGCCTCCGGCCCGGGGGCGCATCGTCATCGAGCACCTCCAGGCGCAGCCGCGAGGCGTGCGCGGGCGCCGCGCCCGTGAGCAGGTCGGCGACGCGGAACACGCCCAGTGCGTAGCCCGAGAGCGTGCGCGCGCGCTGCGCCGCGGTGGGCGGTACGCCGCCGCCCGCGTACACCGGCCTGAAGACGAGGAAGCCGTAGCGGTTCGACGTCTCCTGCACCAGGTCGATTCGCGCGGTGGCCGCCATGCGTCCGCTGCGCATGGCCTTGATCATTGCAGCGCGCCGGGTCGGGCTCGACGCCACGTCGAAGCCGAGGGCTTTCGCGTTGCCCGCCAGCGGGTTCACGAAATACACGGGGTCGTATTCGGGCCGTGCGCCCTCGGCGACGAGGCGGCCGCGCGCGTCGCGCGCCGTGAAGTCGAAGTGCGCCAGGCCCCCGGCGCGCGCGGCGGCGACCCAGCGCGCGCGCTGCGCCGCCGCAACCCGCGGGATCCACTCCAGGGCCTGCAGCGGAGCCCCGTGCGCGAGCAGCGGCGCGGTCAGGCGGGTGAACTGCGCCGCGTCGACGCCGCCGCCGGCGTCGAGGTAGCCGCCGAGCGCGCGCAGGCCGTCGAGCGCGGCGCGGATGCGGTCGCGCAGCGGCGCGATGCGCTGCGCCGCCGCCTGGCGAAAGCGGCGGTCGGCGTCTTGGTTCTCGTGCCGGCCGACGACGGCCGCCGCGGCGACCGCGATCAGGGCCGCCGGGATGAAGGACTTCGCCCATGCGCCGAGACGGCGGGAAGCTGGTTCGATGGTCAATTCCGCGCAAGCCAGCGGCGCGAAGTCGCCGGACCCCATCGTCCATGCCGCGCGCTGTACGGCCATTCAACCACCAAGTTGACGATTAAATAGTTGCTTGAAAGACAATTAAGCGATGGGTTGACGGGCGTCAAGATGCACCGGAAGGCGTGTCGGGCCGGCCGAGTGCCGCCGACGGGTCCCGCCGCAGGGTGAAACCGGCGAACTGCCGGCGCAGCGCGTCGACGGTCGACGGTGCCGGATCGCGCGGGTCGGCGAGCGGGGCCGGGTGGCCCTGCCGGCGCGCCATCTGCAGTGCGAAGTTGCGCGCGCCGCGCTCGGCCAGGTCGTCGCCGAGTCGGCGCAGCGCCGCGTCGTCGAGCCACGACCAGTCGACCGTCGTGCGCAGTTCGTAGTCCTTCGCCCAGCGCAGCACGATGTCGAGGCTCGCCGAGGCGCGGCGAGCGCTGCCGCGTCGCCCGGTGATGCGGTCGTAGAGTTCGGCGTCGCGCAACGGCGCCTTGACGTCGAGGCCGACCCAGTCGGCCAGGTGCACGACCTCGCGCAGCCTGCGCGGATGGGTTCCGGCGGTGTGCAGGCCGACGCCGAAGCCCATGGCGCGGGCCTCGGCCATCGCGGCGCCGAGCATCGGGTCGACGGTCGGCTCGCCGCCGCTGAAGACCACCGCGTCGAGCAGCCCCGCGCGCCGCCGCAGCCAGTCGCGCGTCTGCGGCCACGACGGCGCGGCGTCGCCGGCGCGGCGCTGCAGATGCGGGTTGTGGCAGTAGCCGCAGCGCAACGGACAGCCCTGGACGAACACCACGGCGCTGAGCCGGCCGGGGAAGTCGATGCTGGTGAAGGGGGTCAGCCCGCCGACGCGCAGACCCGCTTCGGCGTCGTGCGCGCGATGTCCGCAGCGCGCCGTCGCTGCGTCCGGGGTCAGCGCGGCGTGTCGCACGGCGCGCGGAAATGCCGGCGTTCGGCGAACTCGCCCTGCTTGCCGACGTTGAACGACGCGACCGGCCGGTGGTAGCCCATGACGCGGGTCCACACTTCGCAGCGCTGGCGTTCGCTGTCGAGCAAGGTCGGGGCGGCCGCTTCCGCGGCGCGCGTGTCGGTCTGGATGGTGTCGGTCATGATGCGCTCTCCTTGGTGTGGAAAAGGTCAAGTCGTCGCGAGCAGCTTGCGGGCGAGGATTTCGCGGTCGCACTTCGGGCAGAACGGGTGGTGTCCGGCCAGATAGCCGTGCGTGGGACAGATCGAAAACGTCGGCGTCACCGTGATGTACGGCAGGCGGAAGCGGGTCAGCGCCCGTCGCACCAGGTCGCGGCACGCGTCCGGACCCGACAGGCGCTCGTTCATGTACAGGTGCAGGACGGTTCCTCCGGTGTACTTGCGCTGCAGTTCCTCCTGCCGCTCCAAGGCCTCGAACGGATCGTCGGTGAAGCCGACCGGCAATTGCGACGAGTTGGTGTAGTAGGGGTTCTTCGCCGTTCCCGCCTGCAGGATGCCGGGGAAGCGCTTGCGGTCTTCGCGGGCGAAACGGTAGGTCGTTCCCTCCGCCGGAGTCGCTTCCAGGTTGTAGAGATGGCCGGTTTCCTGCTGGAAGTCGACCATGCGCGCGCGCACGTGGTCGAGCAGGCGCGCGGCGAAGGCGTGGCCCCATGGGCTGGTGATGTCGTGGGCGTCGGCGGTGAAGTTGCGGACCATCTCGTTGATGCCGTTGACCCCGAGCGTCGAGAAGTGGTTGCGCAAGGTTCCCAGGTAGCGCCGGGTATACGGGAACAACCCCTGGTCCATGCGCCGCTGGATGACCTTGCGCTTGATCTCCAGGCTCTGCCGCCCGAGTTCGAGCAGTTCGTCGACGCGCCTGAACAGCGACGCCTCGTCTCCGGCGTGCACGTGGCCGAGGCGCGCGCAGTTGATGGTCACGACGCCCAGCGAGCCGGTCTGCTCGGCCGAGCCGAACAGTCCGTTGCCGCGCTTGAGCAGTTCGCGCAGGTCGAGCTGCAGCCTGCAGCACATCGACCTGACCTGGTTGGGCTTGAGTTCGGAATTGATGAAATTCTGGAAATAGGGCAGGCCGTAGCGCGCGGTCATTTCGAACAGGGCACGCGCGTTCGGTCCGTCCCAGTCGAAGTCCGCGGTGATGTTGTAGGTCGGGATCGGGAAAGTGAACACGCGGCCTTTCGCGTCGCCCGCGCTCATCACCTCGATGTACGCGCGGTTGATCATGTCCATCTCGGCCTGGAGATCGCCGTAGCGGAAATCCATCTCCTCGCCGGCGATCACCGGGACCTGGTCGCGCAGGTCCTCGGGGCAGGTCCAGTCGAAGGTCAGGTTGGTGAACGGCGTCTGCGTGCCCCAGCGCGACGGCACGTTGAGGTTGTAGATCAGTTCCTGCAGGCATTGGTCGACCTGCTGCTGGTTCAGCCGGTCCTTGCGCACGTAGGGCGCGAGGTAGGTGTCGAACGAACTGAACGCCTGAGCTCCGGCCCACTCGTTCTGCATGGTGCCGAGGAAGTTGACGATCTGTCCCACGGCGCTCGAAAGATGCCTGGGCGGGCCGGCTTCGACCTTGCCCGCGACCCCGTTGAGCCCTTCGCGCAGCAGGGTGCGCAGCGACCAGCCGGCGCAGTAGCCGCTGAGCATGTCGAGGTCGTGGATGTGGATGTCGGCGGCACGGTGCGCGGCGCCGACTTCGGCCGGATAGACGTGGTCGAGCCAGTAGTTGGCCACCACCTTGCCCGAGACGTTGAGAATCAGCCCGCCGAGCGAGTAGCCCTGATTGGCGTTCGCCTGGACGCGCCAATCGGTCTGCTCGAGATACTCATGCATCGACGCCTCGACGTCGACACGGCTCTTGCGGACGTCGCGCAGCGTGCGGTGCTGCTCGCGGTAGACGATGTACGCGCGCAGCGTCGCGCGCCAGCCCGCGTCGAACAGCGCGCTTTCGACCGCGTCCTGGATCTGCTCGATGTGGGGCGTGGGCGCGCCGGTCGCGTGCAGCCTGGGCAGCACCCCGCGCAGCGTCAGCTCGTGCGCGCGGTCGGAGTCGAATTCCCCGCTGGCGCGCCCGGCGCGTTCCAGCGCACGGGTGATTTTCAGCGGATCGAAGGGCACGACGCTGCCGTCGCGCTTGATGACGTGGTGCGGGGCCGCCGAGGGCGCTGGCTGGATGGGCATAAAACGCTATGTATAGTGTTTTTGAACATTGAACGACGCTAGATGTAGTGTGCATCAACCGGAGCATTTTGTGCACCCGGGATCGGCGCATTCCCTGATTTGCGTCAAGACGGCGTTCGGGCGCCGCCTGCTATCGTGGGCGGTCTGCGAGACGGGCGAAGGAGGATCCGATGAAACAACCGATGCGCAGGCGGGTGCTGCGCGCGTGCGGCGCGCTGCCGCTGGCCGCGCTGCTGCCGACGGCCCATGCCCAGCCCGACGACCTCGACGTTCCGCCGCCGGCGCCCTTGGCGCAGTCGGCGATCGACGCGTTTCTGGCCGCCGCGCGGGCGGCCGGCGGAATCGTCGACGGACGCAGTCCGCACCGGCTGTACGTGGTGTTCGACCCGAATTGCCCGTATTGCCACCAGCTCTACGACGACCTGCGGCCTTACGTCGCGCGCGGTCAGGTCGCGGTGTCGTGGATCGTCGTCGGCTTCCTCGGCCCGAGCAGCCTGCCCAAGGCGGCCGCGATCCTGCAGGCGCGCGACCCGCTGGCCGCGCTCCGCAGCAACGAGGCGCGCTACAGTTTTCCGCGCCACGGCGAAGGCGGCGGCGGCGTGGCGCCGGCCGCGACGATCGCTCCGGCGACGCGCGCGCGGCTGGCGCGCAACCTGGACATGCTGCGCCGCATCCACGTCTTCGGCGTTCCGGTCATGGTGTGGCGCGGCACCGACGGCGAGGCGCGCTTGATGCTGGGCGAGGTCAAGGCCAGCCAGCTGTCCGAGCTCGTCGCGCTGGTCGCCTGACGCGCCCGCCGGGCCCGCGCGCGCCTCAGCCGCGCGCGCCCTGCAGCGCCGCGATGCGCCGTTCCAGCGGCGGGTGGCTGGCGAACCATTCCAGCCACGCCGCGCGGTCGGTGATGCCGGCGGTCGCCAGGTTGCGCGGCAGCGCGCCGGGCTGCATGTCGCCGAGGCGGCGCAACGCGTCGATCATCGGTTGCGGGCTGCCGAGCAGACGCGCCGACCCGGAATCGGCGCGGAACTCGCGCTGGCGCGAGAACCAGGCGACGATCACGCTGGCCAGAACTCCGAACAGAACCTCGCAGACCAGCGTGGTGGCGACGTAGCCGATTCCGGCTCCGCGGTATTCGGCATCGCCGCGATGCAGCGCCGAGTCGACGAGGAGGCCGACGACTCGTGCCAGGAACACGACGAAGGTGTTGACCACGCCCTGGACCAGGGTCAGCGTGACCATGTCGCCGTTGGCGACATGGCTGATCTCGTGGCCCAGCACCGCGGCGGCCTGCGCGTGCGACAGGGTCTGCAGCAGTCCGGTGGACACCGCCACCAGCGCGTGGTCACGGCGCGCTCCGGTGGCGAAGGCGTTGGGTTCGCCTTCATAGATCGCAACCTCCGGGGTGCCGATCCCGGCGCGCGCGGCCAACTGCGCCACGGTGTCGAGCAGCCAGGCCTCGGTCTGGTCGCGCGGCTGCGCGATGACCTGTGCGCCGGTGCTGAACTTGGCGATGGTCTTCGACATCAACAGCGAGACGAAGGCGCCGCCGAACCCGATCACCGCGGCGAAGCCGAGCAGCGCAGGCAGGTTCCATCCGTGGGCGCCGAGAAGGCGGTCCAGCCCGAGCACGCGCGTGACCGCGCCGAGCACGACGAGCACCGCGAGGTTGGTGGCGAGGAACAGCACGATGCGCTTCATGCCCGGATTCCGGTTGACGTGGAGAAGGCGATCGCACCGAGCATAGGGCCGCGCGCGCCCGGCGCGGCGGCGCCGCGCCCGGCGTCACCAGGCCGGATCAAGTCGCGGCGCGATTGCGGAGTCCATTGACGCGATTTTTACGGCCGACGGTCGGTTTTTTGCGCCGCGTTTACGTCGGAAATCCTAGGCTCTCTCACATTGATCTATCCCATTGGGAGCCGCCGATGCACGACCTAATCTGGCCGGGACCGAGCGTCGTCCTGTTCGCCGCTGCACTGGGGGAAGTGACATGAATGTCCTCTATCTGATCGGCGGGGTCGTGGCCTTGCTGCTTTTCGTTTACTTGGGTTACGCGCTGATCCGCGCCGAGGAGTTCTGAATGAACGCCGCATTCTGGGCTCTGCTGGCCGTGATCGTGATCGCGGTCGGCGTGCTCGCCGGTCCGCTCGGCCGCTACATCGCCGCGGTCATGGACGGCCGGCTGCCGCGTGGCGTGCGCGTCGCCGAATCCGCCGTGCTGCGCTTGGCCGGGGTCGACCCGGCGCAGGAAATGGGCTGGGCCGCCTACGCCCGCGCCCTTCTGGTGTTCAACCTGCTGGGCGTGCTGGCCGTCTACGCGCTGCAGCGCCTGCAAGCGGTGCTGCCGCTGAACCCGCAGCATTTCGGCGCGGTCGCTCCCGATTCGGCGCTGAACACCGCCGTCAGCTTCGTCACCAACACCAACTGGCAGGGCTATTCCGGCGAGAGCACGATGAGCAACCTGGTCCAGATGGCCGGGCTGACGGTGCAGAACTTCCTGTCCGCGGCGACCGGGATCGCGGTCGCGTTCGCCCTGGTGCGCGGCTTCGCGCGCCGCAGCTCGGCCACCATCGGCAATTTCTGGACCGACGTCACCCGCATCACCACGCTGATCCTGCTGCCGATCTCCTTCGTGCTGGCCATCGCGCTGGCGGCGCGCGGCGTGCCGCAGACGCTGCACGCCGACCGGGTCGTGACCCTGCGCGCGCCGGTCAGCTTCCAGGTGCCCGAGGTGGATGCGCGCGGCAACCCGGTCAAGAACGCCCTGGGCCAGCCGGTGATGGTCGCCTCGAGCGCGACCCGGCAAACCCTGCCGCTGGGCCCGGTGGCCTCGCAGGAAGCGATCAAGGAACTCGGAACCAACGGCGGAGGCTTCTACAACGCCAACTCAGCGCACCCCTACGAAAACCCGGACAGCCTGACCGATACCCTGGAGATCATCGCCATTCTTCTGATCTCGGCGGCCCTTTGCCACACTTTCGGCGAGGCGGTCGGCGATCGCCGCCAAGGCTGGGCCCTGCTCGGCGCGATGGCGCTGATGCTGGTCGTGGCGATGGGCTTCGAGGCCCACTTCGAGGCCCAGGGAAACCCGCGGCTGGCGGCGCTGCGCGTCGACCAGTCGGCCGGCAACATGGAAGGCAAGGAGACGCGCTTCGGCGTGCCGGCGAGCGCCATCTTCTCGGCCGCGACCACCGGCACGTCGACCGGTGCGGTCAACTCCATGTTCGATTCCGACACCCCGCTCGGCGGCATGGTGCCGATGGTGCTGATGCAATTGGGCGAAGTCGCCCCCGGAGGCGTCGGCACCGGCCTGTACGGCATGCTGCTGGTGGCGCTGATGGCGGTGTTCGTCGGCGGTCTGATGATCGGCCGCACCCCGGAGTACGTGGGCAAGAAGATCGAGTCCTTCGAGATGAAGATGGTCTCCGTCGGCCTGCTCGTCTCTCCGTTGCTGGCGCTGCTCGGCACCGCCGTCGCCGCGGTCACCGCGGCCGGGCTGGCCGGGCTGGGCAATCCGGGCGCGCACGGCTTCTCCGAGATGCTCTACGCCTTCACGTCGGCGGCGAACAACAACGGCAGCGCGTTCGCGGGTCTGAGCGCCAACACGCCTTTCTACAACCTGAGCCTCGCCGTGGCCATGTGGTTCGGCCGTTTCGTGTCGATCGTCGCGGCGCTGGCCATCGCCGGATCGATGGCCGGCAAGAAGCGCCTCGCCGAAAGCAGCGGCACCATGCCGACGCACGGCGGATTGTTCGTCGGCCTGCTGCTCGGCACCGTGGTCCTGGTCGCGGCGCTGACCTTCCTGCCGGCGCTGGCCCTGGGACCCGTCGTCGAGCACCTGACCCTGTGGGGCATGCACTGAACGAGGCCCGACTCATGACCCGTCAAACTCTTCCGCTGTTCGACCGCGCCCTGCTGGTCCCGGCGCTGGCCGACTCCCTGCGCAAGCTCGACCCGCGGGTGCAGTTCCGCAACCCCGTGATGTTCGTCGTTTTCGTCGGCAGCATGCTCACCACCGCGCTGTGGCTGCAGGCCTTGCGCGGCCACGGCGAGGCGCCGGCCGGGTTCATCGCCGCAGTCAGCGTGTGGCTGTGGTTCACGGTCCTGTTCGCCAACTTCGCCGAGGCCCTCGCCGAGGGCCGCAGCAAGGCGCAGGCCGCCAGCCTGCGCAGCACCAAGGCCAACGCGCCGGCGAGGAAGCTGCGCGAGCCGAAGTACGGCGCGCCGTGGAGCCTGGTCGACGCCGTCGACCTGCGGCGCGGCGACGTCGTCGTCGTGCAGGCGCACGACGTGATCCCGTGCGACGGCGAGGTGATCGAAGGCGCCGCCACGGTCGACGAAAGCGCGATCACCGGCG
>JAJZHS010000348.1 GCA_021798395.1 Pseudomonadota bacterium | reverse complement strand
CACATCGGTGATCGCCTGCTGCGCGGCCGCGGCCAGGTCGGCGCGCGCCTGGGGCGACGGCGCCGCGCCGAGCGCGCGCACGCGCGTGAGCACCGCGGTCTTCAGGCCGGCGAACGAAAAATCGAGATCGCCGCTGTGCAGCATCGGCCGCGGCAGCGCGAACGCGAACGGGTCGCCCGATTCGGCCAGCCGCGCCAGCTCCGGCCCTCCGGGGTAGCCAAGCCCGAGCAGCTTGGCCGATTTGTCGAAAGCCTCCCCGGCTGCGTCGTCAACCGTTTCGCCCAGCAGCCGGTAGCGACCGAGCGCGGCCACGTCGAGCAGCATGGTGTGTCCGCCCGAGACGAGCAGCGCGACGAAGGGGAACTGCAGATCAGGCTCGGACAGCAGCGGCGACAGCAGGTGCCCTTCCAGGTGGTGCACGCCCAGCAGCGGCTTGCCGGCGCCCATCGCCAGCGCGGCCGCCAGCCCTGCGCCGACGAGCAGCGCACCGGCCAGCCCCGGGCCCTGCGTGTACGCGACCACGTCGATGTCGCGCAGACTGCAGTGCGCGTCGCGCAGCGTGCGCTGCACCAGCGGCAGGGTGCGTGCGATGTGGTCGCGCGAGGCGAGCTCGGGGACCACCCCGCCGTACGCGGCGTGCATCGCCACTTGCGAGTGCAGCGCGTCGGCCAGCAGCCCCCGCGCGCTGTCGTAGACCGCGACGCCGGTCTCGTCGCAGGAGGTTTCCAGACCGAGCACGCGCAGCGGCGCGCTGTTGCGGACAGAGGACATGTCGGGATCCTGGCGTGGCGGTCGCACCGAACCGCGCCGCGAAAAACGCTATACTTTACAGGTTTATTCGTCCCCTTCTTGCTGGAAGTGCGCTTCAATGAGGGCGTGCTTCGATTGAAGCCTTCCGACCCGGAGCCAGAGAAAAGGTAACTGCTTGCAATGACCACGATTCGCGTGAAAGAGAACGAACCCTTCGACGTCGCCCTGCGCCGCTTCAAGCGCACGATCGAGAAACTGGGCCTGCTGACCGACCTGCGCGCGCGCCAGTTCTACGAAAAGCCGACGGCGGAGCGCAAGCGCAAGAAGGCGGCTGCGGTCAAGCGCCATTACAAGCGCATTCGCGCGCACATGCTGCCCAAGCGCCTGTACTGAGCGCATCGCGTGGGCCCGGGCCGGGCGCACCGGCAGCGGCCCCAGCCAGCGGACCCAGCATCGCAAGCAGCCCGCCCGGAGTCGACGCGCGCGGGCTGTTGTCATTTCTCAAGCCTGCAATCGATCGCGCCATGACCACGCTCAAGACCCGGATCCAAGACGACATGAAATCCGCGATGCGCGCGAAGGACAGCGCACGCCTGGGAACCATCCGCATGGCGCTGGCCGCCATCAAGCAACGCGAAGTCGACGAGCGCATCGAACTCGACGACGCCGCGGTGATCGCGGTCCTCGACAAGATGATCAAGCAGCGGCGCGACGCGATCGCGCAGTTCGCCGCCGGCGGACGCGACGATCTTGCACGCAACGAAGCCGCCGAGATCGCGGTCCTCGAACCGTACCTGCCGGCCCGGCTGAGCGACGCCGAACTCGACGCCGAAGTCCGCGCCGCGATCGACGCGGTCGGCGCCACCGGATCCGGCGACCTGGGAAAGGTCATGGGCGCGCTGAAGACCAGCCTGGCCGGGCGCGCCGATCTGGGCCTGGTCTCCGCGCGCGCCAAGGCGCTGCTCGCGGCGCGCTGAGCGCAGCCGCGCGCGCGGCTGCGCGCCTCAGCCCTCGATGCGCGCGTACGCCGAGTGGTTGTGGATCGATTCGAAGTTCTCGGCCTCGACCACGTAGCCCGCGACCCCCGGCTCGACGCGCACCCGCGCGGCCACGTCGCGCACCAGGTCCTCGACGAACTTCGGATTGTGGTAGGCGCGCTCGGTGACGTACTTCTCGTCGGGCCGCTTGAGCAGCCCCCACAGTTCGCACGACGCCTCGTCCTCGGCGATGCGGATCATCCGTTCGAATGGCAGCGCCGAGTCCAGCCGCGCCGAGACGGTGATGTGCGAGCGCTGGTTGTGCGCACCGAACTCGGAGATTTCCTTCGAACACGGGCACAGCGCCTTCACCGGGACCCGCACCTTGGCGACGACGCGCGCGTCGTCGCCGTCGACCTCGCAGATCCATTCGGCCTCGTAGTCCATCAGGCTGGACACCCCGCTGACCGGAGCGCGCTTGCGCAGGAACAGCGGAAAGCGCAGCGCCAGGCGCGCGCGCTGCGCCCCCAGCCGCGCGCACATGCCGCGCGCCAGCTGCTGCAAGGCGGCGTGGTCCAGCGCACCGTCGATGGCGTCGAGGACCTCGACGAAACGCGACATGTGGGTTCCCTTCTTCTCGGCCGGCAGCGCCACGTCGGCGTCGACCACGGCCACCGTCGCCTGTTCGCTGCCGTCGGCCATGCGCACGCGCAACGGATAGCGCAGGCTCTTGATGCCCACGCGCTGAATGGCCAGTCGGCGGTGATCGGTGCTGCTCTGGATATCGGGAATGACGTCGACGGCTGGATTCATCGTGGCTGCCGGGTCCGCAGCGCGGCCCGGTTCATGGCGTAACTTCTTGGGGAATTATCGGCGATAAGCGCCGATGCTGCAGTGCGGCACGTCAGCCGTTGGCCGCGCGCTGGGCCGCGGGGACGTCACCGAGCAGGTGCGCGTAGCGCTGGCAGATGGCGTGCAGCACGCCCGGCGCGTCGAGCCCGACCGAAGCCGCGACCTGGGCCGGGTCGCCGTGCTCGAGCCAGCGGTCCGGAAGCCCCAGCGCGAGCAGCGGGGTCTGCAACTGCAGAGACTGCAACGCCTCCAGGCATGCGCTGCCCGCGCCGCCGGCGACGGCACCGTCCTCGAGCGTGACCAAGGCGTCGTGGTCCTGCGCCATCGCGCGCAGCATGTGCACGTCCAGCGGCTTGACGAACCGCATGTCGACCACGCTG
>JAJZHS010000036.1 GCA_021798395.1 Pseudomonadota bacterium | reverse complement strand
GGCCGGGCGCGACATCGGCCTGCGCCTGCAGCACAAGACCGTGCGCGTCTACGAGAACGGCACGCGCATCGCGCTGCCCGGCCTGCACCTGACTCCGGACACACAACTGCGCGTGCACCTGCAGGCGTGCGACGACAGCGGCACCTGCCTGCCGCCGGCCACCGTGATCGCCCGCCCGCCGGCGTGAGCCGCGGTCGGCGTCAACGCGTGTAGCGCAGGTACTCCATCAGCTCGTCGACCAGTTCGTCGGCATCGCCGCGCTGCGCGGCGCTGGCCACGTGGTTGCGCAGGTGGCTGCGCAGCACGAGTTCGCCTACCTTGCTCACGGCTCCCTCGATCGCGCGCGTCTGCTTGAGGATGTCGACGCAGTAGACGTCGCCGCGCTCGAGCATCTTCAACAGCCCCTCGACGTGCCCACGCACCGACAGCAGGCGGCGGCGCGCATCCTGTCCGACGCGGTCATCGAGTTGCAAACGGTGCTGGCAGTGCTGGGGAGGATTTTCGGCTTGCGCCATGGTCATGTTCCGTCGGATTCATTGAGCGGTGCGCGCGCTCGCCGGGCTCGCCGCGCACAACATTTTTGCACGATCCCCCCGTGGAGGGGTGGCCGATCAACGCGATGGTGCTCGCGCTCCGGCTTGCGCGAGCAGCGTTCGCAGGAACGCGGCCTGCGCCGACGCCGGATCGACTTCGGCCAGCGCACTGTGCAGCAGCGGTCGCGCCGCCGCGAAATCGCCTCGACGCACGTCGGCGTAACCGGCCACCATCAGCGCGAGCATGTTGTCGGGTGCCAAAGCGAGCGCCCGGCGCGCGACCTGCTCGGGCTGGCCTAGCGGGTTGCCGCCGGCCGCCAGGGTCAGTGCTTCAGCTTGCTCGGCCAGCCAGGTCGGGTTCTGCGCCAGCGAAGCACCGATATTGTCGAAAGCGGCGACTGCGCGGTGGAAATGGTGCAGCATCGTCTCGCCTTCGCCGAGCGCTGCCCAATCGGCCGGGTCGTCGGGCGCTCGTGCGAGCCGGGCACGCAGCGCGGCGACGTCGGACTGCAACGCCTTACGGTCGACGCCGCCATCCGCGGCGCGCGCCGTGACCGCGACCGGAGCGAGAATCGCCGGGTCGCCAAACCGCGCATACAGCGATGCCGCACCGAGCGGCAACAGCACGACCACTGCGAGTGCTACCGCCCACGGCGTGCCGCGCTCGGTGGCCGACCTCGGCCATGCGTCGTCAAGCACGCGTTGCGTCAACGCATCATGCTCGCTGCGCCAGTCATTCTCGCCTAGGGTCGCGCGCGCCGCGTCGAGCGTCGCATACGCCTCGCCGAACAGCCGCGCGTTTACGCGCGCACGGACACACGTCGGGTCCGGTGCATGCGCGACGCCGCGCGCGACTCCCCAGGTGATCCACGCAATCACGCCGACGGTGATCGCCGCGGCCCAGCCGATGAAATCGATCATACCGACTCTCCATGGTCGCTCAGCCATTCGCGCGCACGCTGTCGTTGCTCCGCGTCGAGCTGCGTCGCCGCCTTGCGCGCACGCAGACTGCGCAGCAGCGCTGCGATACCGGCCAGCAGCAACACGAGCGGGCCGATCCAGAGCACCAGCGTCTCGCGGTCGAACGGCGGGTCGTAGCGGACGAAATTGCCGTAGCGAGCGACCAAGTAGCCAACAATCTGCTTGTCGCTTCGGCCCGCCTCGATCATCTGCAGCACCTGGGCACGCAAGTCACGTGCCAACCCGGCCTGCGATTCGGCCAGTGATTGGTCCTGGCACACTAGGCAGCGCAGGTTGCGTGTCAGCGCGAGCATATGTTGTTCGGCACTCGGGTTGGGCGCCAGCAGTGGCGCCACGCGGGCCGACGCTGTCGCGACCGACAGCGCGAACAGCGCGACGATGAGAAGGCGCGAGAGTGTCATCGTGACAGCTTGTCGATCAGAGGGAGTAGGGTACGGTCGAGCACGCCCTGCGTGATCGGGCCGATCTGCTTGTAGGCTATGCGGCCGTCGCGCCCGACGATGAAGGTCTCCGGCACGCCGTACACGCCGTAGTTGATCGCGACATTGCCGTTGACGTCCGACACCGCATTGGCGTAAGGGTTGCCGAGCTGCAGCAGCATGCGGCGGCCGTCTGCCGGCTTGTCCTTGTAGTCGAGCCCGATCAACGGCGCCTTGCTGCGCGCGTGCAACTCAAGCAGCAGCGGATGCTCGGCGCGACACGCCTCGCACCACGACGCCCAGACGTTCAGCAGCCAGACTTTTCCACGCAGTTGTGCGCTGGAGAAGCGTTGCGCCGGCGTGAACAACTCGGGCAACGCAAACTCTGGCGCTGGCTTTTCGATCAGCGGCGACGGCACCAACCGCGGGTCGCGGTGCAGCCCCACGGCGAGGAAGCCGAGAAGCACGGCGACGACCGCGACGGGCAACACCAGCCACAGCCGCTTCATGCTCGCGCTCCGAGTGCCGCGACGGCAGTGCGACGCGCTTTGCGGTACCTGCGGTCGAAGACCGCGGTCGCACCGCCCAGCGCCATCAACAGCGCACCGGCCCAGATCCAGTCAACGAAGGGTTTGCGATACACGCTCACCACCCACGCGTCGCCGCCCAGCGGCACGGCCATCGTCACGTAAACATCGCCGCTGACATTGGTGTCGATCGCGCTTTCGGTCATCGGTTCGCTTGAGTTCGCGTAGTGCCGCTTTTCTGGCAGCAACAGCGCCAGATCCTTGCCATCGCGCGACAGCGTGAAACGCCCCTGGATCGACGTGTAGTCCGGCCCCTGCAAGTGCCGCACGCCGTCGAACTGCAGTTCGTAGCCGCCGATCCGCGTCGTATCGCCCGGCGCCATGCGCAGGTCATGGCGCAGCGCGTAAGCGCTGACCAGCGCGATGCCGAGCACGCTAACCGCGAGGCCAAGGTGCGCGAGCTGCATGCCCAGATATGACGCCGGAGGCCGCGCGGCGCGCCAGCGCGTGGCGGTCTGCACGATCACGCTGGCGCCGAGCCAGACTGCGACAAAGCTGCCCAGTGCGGCTCCCGCGCGCCAGTACCCCAACGCCAACGGCAGCGCCACCGCGGCGATGGCGCCGACCAGCGCCGGCCACAGCTCCGGCCCGAGCAGCACCGGCGTCGGCGTGCGCCGCCAGCGCGCCAGTGGAGCGATCGCCGCAAGCAGCACAGCCGGCACCATCAGTGGGACGAACACGGCGTCGAAATACGGTGGCCCGACCGACAGCCGCGCCAGATTCAGCGCGGCGACGATCAGCGGATACAGCGTGCCGAGCAGCACGCACGCAGCGGCGACGGTGAGCAGTACATTGTTGGCCAGAAGCAGCGCTTCGCGCGACGACAGACTGTAGAGCACGCCGGGGGCGTTGGTCGGCGTGCGCAGTGCGTACAGCAGCAGCGAACCGCCGGCGACCACGCCGAACAGCAACAGGATCAGCATGCCGCGCCGCGGATCGGTGGCGAACGCGTGCACCGACGACAGCACGCCCGAGCGCACCAAGAAGGTGCCGAGGATCGACAGCGAGAAGGCGGCAATCGCCAGCAGCACGGTCCAGCTGCGGAAGGTGCCGCGCTTCTCGGTGACGGCCAGCGAATGGATCAATGCGGTGCCGATCAGCCAGGGTATGAACGAGGCGTTCTCGACCGGGTCCCAGAACCACCAGCCGCCCCAACCCAGCTCGTAGTAAGACCAGTACGATCCGAGCGCGATCCCCAGCGTCAGCGCAACCCACGCTGCGACTGTCCACGGCCGCGACCAGCGTGCCCACGCCGCGTCGAGCCGCCCCGAAAGCAGTGCGGCGATCGAGAACGCGAACGCCACTGCGAATCCGACATAGCCCATGTACAGCATCGGCGGGTGACCGATCAGTCCCGGATCCTGCAACAGCGGATTCAGCGATAGCCCGTGGGGCGCCGCCGGTTGCAGGCGCGCGAAGGGGTCGGACGCGTCGACGACGAACAGCAGGAAGGCCGCAGCGATCAGGCCGAGCACGCCGAGCACGCGCGCGACCATCTCGTCGGGCAAGCTGCGCGAGAAAACCGATACTGCCGCGGTCCAGCCGGAGAGCATCAGGACCCAGAGCAGAAACGACCCCTCGTGACCGCCCCAGAACGCGCCGATCTTGTAGATCGTCGGCAAGTTCGCGTTGGAATGCTCGGCGACGTAACGCACCGAAAAATCGTCGTGCAGAAAGGCCCATACCAAGCACGCGGAGCTGAGCAGCAGCAACGCGAACAGGGCCTGTGCTGCGGGGCGCGCCAGCGCCATGCACGCGCGGCTGCCACGCCATGCGCCCCACAGCGGAACGCTGCCGAGCAGCAGGGCCAACGGCAGTGCCAGCAACAGCGCGTAATGTCCAAGTTCAGGAATCATGTCGGCTTCGTGCAGCAGTCTAGGCAGGCCACACAAGGTGAAAATTGATCGCGGTCAAACCGAAGGGGCTACGATTTGTGAACGTCCCGATAGTCCCCATACGACCCGACAACGCATCTCGCGCCGCCCCGAAGGTCACTGCCGATCGGCGACGACACCTTTGACCCAGGTCGAATTGAGGCCACTGACGACGATTTGCTCGCCAGGCTTCAGGCACGGGTGGATGTTCATCGCGTGGTTGTCGACCACCGTGATATGCGTGCCATCAGCCAAGTCGACCCCGTTGTGGCAGTGACTGTAGCCTTGCTCGTCGGGGGTGCACGTCAAGTCGCTGGTGACGACGCCGTGCAGCGTCGCGCCGCGGCTAAGCGGATGCCCCTGAACAAGCTGCAGCACATAGTTGCCTCCCGCTCCGTTGTCGCGCCACGAATGGAACATCGCGCCGCGCGGAATCGGCGGCTCCGCGGTAGCGGCTGACGCCGCAGGCGCCACAGCCAACAATGCGGCGAACGCGCTCAATGCAGAAAGGGTGCGCGCTGCGCCGTCGAGCATTCTGGATTGCTTCATGGTCGGTCCTTGGAAAACCATTGGGTATGGACCGGCGCCGCCTAGGGCGCCGCCGATGCTGGAAAAGCGGGGAAATGGATTTGTCGGTGCACCGTGATGCCGTGCTCAGCAGCACCCCCCGCGCCGCCGGGGCGGCTGTTGCGGCGGGATGGCCGCGACGTATCGGCCCGGATCGGCCTCGAACGCATCGCGGTTCTCGCGGCTCTCGAAGAAATATGGCTGTCCTCGATACACCGACGACACTCCGGTCTGCGCGGGTAGCGGATTGCGGCTTACCGGGTCGACGAGCTGCGCCGGCTCCGCCGTCGACGGCACCACCGGCTGCGCATGCCCAGCATGCGAGCCCCCGTGGTGACGCAGCATGAACGCCGCGCCAACGACCGCGACGAGCAGCCAGGTCCAGTTCTGCGATAGCCAGTTCATTCCTGATCTCCTTGATTCGGCCATTTTTGGCGCGCGCTCACGCGACGCGCTGGGGGCGAAAGCGCTTCAATCGCAGTGAATTGCTGACGACGAACACGCTCGACAAACTCATGGCGCCGGCGGCCAGCATCGGGCTGAGCAGCACGCCGAACAGCGGGTACAGCGCTCCCGCGGCCAACGGGATCAGCAGCACGTTGTAGGCGTAGGCCCAGAAGAAGTTGCCGCGTATCGTGCGCAACGTGCGCCGCGCCAGTGCCACCGCGTCGACGATGCCGCGCAGGTCACCCGACACCAGGATCACATCGCCTGCCTCCACAGCGATGTCCGATCCGCTGCCCATCGCGACGCCGGCGTCGGCGCGCGCCAGCGCCGGCGCGTCGTTGATGCCATCGCCGACGAACAACACTTTCGCGCCGGCGCGCTGCAGCCGCTCGACTTCGGCGGCCTTCTGTTCGGGCAGCACTTCGGCGATGATCTGCTCGATGCCGGCCTCGCGGCCTACCGCTTCGGCGGTACGGCGGTTGTCGCCGGTCAGCATCGCGACGCGCAGGCCGTGTTCGCGCATCGCGGCGACGGCCGCACGCGTACCCTGCTTGATCGGATCGGCCACTGCGATCAGCGCCGCGACGCGACCGTCGAGCGCCGCGTACAGCGGCGTTCGTGCCTGCGCGGCCAACTCGAGCGCAGGCTTGCGCAGCGGCTCGATCGCGACGCCCAGGCGATCCATGTAGCGGTCGGCGCCGATCTGCAGCAGGTGCCCGTCGATGCGCGCCTTGATGCCGTAGCCCGGTTCAGCGTTGAATGCATCGAGCGCTGGCAGCCGCAGCCCGCGCTCGCGCGCGCCGGCGACGACGGCCTGCGCAATCGGGTGCTCACTGCCAGCCTCAGCCGCGGCGACCATCGCCAGCAGCGCGTCGACGTCGTCAGTAGCGTCGGCGACGATGAAGTCGGTCAGTGTTGGCCGTCCCAGCGTCAAGGTGCCTGTCTTGTCCAGCACCACAGTGTCGACGTGCGCCAGCGTCTCGAGCGCGGCGCCGCGGCGGAACAACACGCCGAGCTCGGCGCCCTTGCCGGTGCCGACCATGATCGCGGTCGGCGTGGCCAGCCCCATCGCACACGGGCACGCAATCAGCAGCACCGAGATTGCGGTGACGAAGGCGTAGTTCAACGCCGGCGCCGGGCCCAGCAGCAACCAGGCGACGAAGGTCGCCAGCGCGGCAGCCATCACCACCGGAACGAACACCATCGCGACTTGGTCGGCGATGCGCTGGATCGGCGGCTTGCTGCCCTGCGCCTCCTCGACAATGCGGATGATGCGCGCCAACGTCGTGTCCTTGCCGACGCGGGCGGCCTCGAAGCGGATCGACCCAGTCTGATTCAGCGTACCGCCGACGACGGCGTCGCCGGCGCGCTTTTCGACTGGAATCGGCTCTCCGCTGATCATCGATTCGTCGATGAACGTCTGCCCGTCGACGACGTGCCCATCGAGCGCGATGCGATCGCCGGGACGGACGACGATGATGTCGCCGACCAGCACGTGCTCGATCGCGACTTCGACCACCTCGCCGTCGCGCACGACGCGCGCCGAGCTCGATTGCAGTCGCATCAACTTCTTGATGGCCTCCGACGTTCGCCCCTTAGCGATCGCTTCCAGATAGCGCCCGAGCAGGATCAGCGTGACGATCACGCCGGAGGCCTCGAAATAGACGTTGGCGGTTCCAGGGGGGAACAACCCGGGCCCGACCAGCGCCAGCGTCGAGTAGCCGAATGCGGCCGAAGCGCCGAGCATCACCAGACTGTTCATTCCCGGCGCTCGGTGAACAAGTTCCTTCCACCCGCTACGCAGAAAGCGACGCCCGGCCCAGAAAAGAACCGGCGCGGCCAGCAGCAGCTGCACCATCCACCACCCGCGCGCGGGCAACAAACGTCCCATCGCCGCCTGCACGGCCTCCAGGTGGAGGTCGCCGACGGCGGCGAGCAGGAATAGCGGAATGGTCAAGGCCGCGGCGAAACCGAGGTCGCGGCGCAGTTGCGCAAGTTCGCCGGAGCGCTCCTCCGCGGCGGCCGCGTCTCCGGCGGCGTCAATGCGGCCGGCCTGGTAACCTGCGCCATTCGCAGCGACGATCGCCGCGTCGATCACCGAGTCGTCGCCGACGTAGGACACGGCGGCGCTCGAAGTCGCCAGGTTGACGGCAACTTCGAACACGCCGGGCACGGCGCGTACCACGCGCTCGACGCGGCCGACACAGCTTGCGCATGTCATGCCACTGATACGGAGTTGGGTGCGCGCGAGATGCAGCTCGTAGCCCGCCGACTCGACCGCCGCGACCAACACGTCGACGTTGGCCGCAACTGGATCGAAGCCTACGGTGGCGCGGCCCGTCGCCAGGTTCACCGCGCTGCTCATGACGCCGGGGACTTCGCGCAACGCGCGCTCGACGCGACCGACGCAGCTCGCGCAACTCATGCCGTCGACCCCGAAACTCAGCTCTCTCATGACCGTTCTCCGCGCTGTCCGTTGGTACCTGCCGCGCCGTTGTCGCGTCAGGCAGCCTGTGCCGCGTAACCGGCCTGGCGCAGCGCGGCGATCAGCGCGTCGACGTTCGCCGTACCCTCGACCTCGGCGACCCCGCGTTCGCGCTCGACCGCGACGACGCGCACGACCCCCGGCACTGCTGCCAGCGCCGCGGCCACGGATTTCTCGCAATGGCCGCAAGTCATTCCCTGCACTTTCATTTCCGTTTTCATCCATTCCTCCTCAGCCCCACCCCAGGTGGGGTGGTGTATGACGATACTAAGCGGATGGATGCCTGAAGTCAAACCACGCTCGCCGCGATCCCGTCCGACCTGGGGTGGGGTATGCTGGTCAGAACAGAACCCAGAGGCCGAGCAGCAACTGGTTGTTGTCCGATGCGTTGCGACCCGAACCGTCGTAGTTGCTCTTGCCGCCGTTGAACTTGTTGTAGGCGGTGTACTGCGCGATGAAGCGAGTGTTGTACCAGGGCATATAACTGGCCTGAAGCACTAAACCACTCGAATCGGGCGACCCGTTCGCGCTGCCAGTGCCGGCGGCCGGCGCGTAAAGCAGCTTGTCGGTCGTGCCGGTAATGTCGAAGTACTGCAGGTTCAAGCCGTAGTGCCGCTGGTAGTACCAGCTCGCGGTCAGCTTGAAGTGGTTAAGCGTGTCCGACGCATTCGACGTGTCACCGGCCGCGTAGCCGGAGTGCCAGTCCTGCTTCTCGCGGATCGCGGTCGCTTCGAGCGAGTAGATGTTGTTCCCGCCGATGTACTGGTATTGCATGTCGGCGCCGAGATCGTGGAAATCATCGGTCAGGCCGCTGGTGACCGAATTCGTCTGCCCCATGAAGTTGTTCGAGATCTTCGGCGCATAGCCGAAGGTACCGACTTCGAGCGAATTGTTGTTCCAATTCTTGCTCCAGCCCAGCCTCCAGTACGGCGCGACGCCGGAAATGACCATCGGCGTCGAACTGTCGACCGGCATCTGATTGGCCGTCGAGCGATAGCCCTCGATCGACGCGTAGATCGCACCACCGCCGATCACGTCGGGCACATAGACGTAGGGGCCGACCCCGGCGACATTGCCCATCGCCATTTCGATCTGCGTCGACGCCGCCGGCGTCAGGCCGACGCCCGTGTTGTAGTACGGGAACCAGTACGATGGCGTATCTTGCCAGGGATCGGAGAAACTCACCTGGTTGTTCGCCGACACGCCTACGATGACCTGGCGCGCCCCTTCGTTGAGCTCTGTGGCCCAACGGATGTCGCTCATCGACAGGCCAAAGCCCCCCGTGTTGGTGTACTGCAATTGGACGAAGGCGCCCATTTGGGGCGAGATTGCACCGGCGTAGTACAAGCTCAGGGTCTCGGGTGCCTGCAGCGTGCCGTTCTGCGCGGAACCTTTACCGTTGCTGTCGGGTTGGGCCTTGCGCGTGTCGACCTGCGTCACGTTCAAAGCCAATGACATCGGCGACATTTCGTCAACACGCAGATTGGTACCCCGCTTGCTCTGTGACTTGAGCTGCATGGTCGAGGCCAGCGTGAAGCCTTCCATCTTGAACATCCGCCCGAAAGGCGTCAGTTCAGGATAGACGGTATGACAGGTTTCACAGGAAAGCCCCGTCTGCCGGGAGAAGCTTGGCACCGCCTCGGCGTTTTGCGCCGCGAACAGCAGCAGGCCCGCGGCCGCGATCGCCGCCCCCCTGCTCCAAGACACCGCTGATTCCGCTTTCATTCGATCCTCCTATGCGATGAACGGCGACGCGACCGTTATGCCGCGCCACGGCTGGCGCGACCGAGGCCGCGCACTGAACCGGGCGGTGTCGCGCACTTTATGGGTGCGGCGACCGCAATTTGCTTAGCCCGACGCAGATGAGGAGTTTGTAGTTTTGTGATTGGAAGAAACCTTTGCCCCAAGTCAAGTGGCGCGCTTATCCACCCCACACGGGGTGGGCTACTTGCATACATATACATGCACGAGTGCTATCCCACATGGGGTGGGGCAACGAGGCAAGATACGAGTACCTGTATCATGAAACTGTAACGCCGTGAAACAGATGAGCGTGGATCTGGGGTGGTTCCGCCACGGGAAGCACCTTCCAGGGCGGCATTAGCCGCGCCGCGGCGCCGGCAGCTCGAAGCTGAAGTAGGTCCGGCCGTCGGCGCTGCGCACCGCGACGGTGCCGCGGTGCAGCTCGACGATGGACTTGACGATGGCCAGCCCGAGCCCAGCGCCTTCGCCGTTGCGCCGGCGCGACGAGTCGGCGCGGTAGAAGCGCTCGAACAGGCGCGGCAGGTGCTCGGGCGCGATCGCCGCGCCGGCATTGCACACCTCGACGCGAACGCGCTGCGCGTCGGCCGCCAGCGTCACGTCGACCGCGGCGCCGCGCACGCTGTGGTGCACAGCGTTGCGCAGCAGATTGCTCAGCGCGCGGCGCAGCATCGTGCGGTCGCCACGCACCCTGGCGTCGCCGCCGCGCAGCTGCAGCGCAACGCCCTGCTCGTCGGCCCACGCCTCGAAATACTCGAACAGCGCGCGCACTTCCGCCGCCAGCTCGACGTCGTCGTGCGCCGGCTGCGCGTGTTCGGTCTGGGCCAGGAACAGCATGTCGGAGATCATCGCGCTCATCCGCTCGAACTCCTCCAGGTTGGAGTACAGAACCTCGCGGTAGGCGTCGACTTCGCGCGCGCGGCTCAGCGCCACCTGCGTCTGCGTGCGCAGATTGGTCACCGGCGTGCGCAGCTCGTGCGCAATGTCGACAGATACCCCGCGCAGCCGCTCGTAACCGCGCTCGATGCGCTCGAGCATCGCGTTGAACGCGGCGACCAGGTCGGCAAGCTCCACCGGAACCTGCGCCGGGTCGATGCGCGCGTCGAGGTGCTCGCTGCCGATGTCGCGCATTCGCGCGCTGATCCGGCGCAGCGGCGCGTTGCCCTGCTGCACCGCCAGCCGCGCCAGCAGCACGCTGATCAGGCTGGCCAGCAGGGTGCCGGCCCACAGCGCACTGCGCAGGCGCTCGAGGTAGTGCAGATGGAAGTCGATGGCGCGCGCGAGCACGACGCGCTCGCCGCCGGCCGCACGCAGCACGACGCCGCGCCAGCTGTGTCCACCGGCCTGCCACAGTTGCAACGCGTCGAGCTCTGGTGTGCGGCTGGCGGGCACGCCCGCCGCCGGCAGCGCCGGACCGCCCGAGGCGAACAGCAGCCGGCCGTCGGCGTCGCGCACGCGCAACACGAGGTCGCTCCGCTCGCCAACCGCGTCGCGCAGCCGGTGCTGGCGCTGCGCGGGGTCGCGCAAGATCAGCGCGGCGTCGACCGAGCGCCAGGTCGACGCCATCGAATCCAGGTCCATGCGCGCGAAATGCAGCTCGATCGAGCGCTCGACGCCCCAGGCGAACGCCAGCAGCAGCAGCGTCGTCGACAGCCCGACCAGTACCGTGACGCGCAGCGCCAGCGAGATCGGCCGGCGCGCTGCGTCAGCCCGCATCGGGCAACTCGAGCACGTAACCCATGCCGCGCACGGTCTGGATCAGCTTCGGGGCATGGCCGTCGTCGACCTTGGCGCGCAAGCGCCGGACGGCAACGTCGATGGCGTTGGTATCGCTGTCGAAGTTCATGTCCCACACCTGCGACGCGATCAGCGAGCGCGGCAACACTTCGCCGCGCCGGCGCATCAGCAGCTCAAGCAGCGCGAACTCCTTGGCGGTCAGCGCGATGCGCTGACCGCCGCGGCTGACGCGGCGGCGCACGACGTCGAGCACCAGGTCGGCCACCTGCAGCGATTCGAGCGGTGACGCACTGCGCCCGCGGCGCAGCAAGGTGCGCACCCTTGCCAGCAGCTCGGTGAATGCAAAGGGTTTGACCAGGTAGTCGTCGGCGCCAAGCTCCAACCCCTTGACGCGGTCCTCGACCGTCGCGCGCGCGCTGAGGAACAGCACCGGCGTGGTCTTGCCCGCCTCGCGCAGCGCGCGCACGATGCGCCAGCCGTCGACGTCCGGGAGCATCACGTCGAGGATGATCAGATCGAACTCGGCGGTCATCGCCAGGTGATGACCGTCGAGGCCGTCGCGCGCCCAGTCGACGACGAAGCCGGCCTCGGTCAAACCCTGGCGCAGGTACTCGCCGGTCTTCGCCTCGTCCTCGACGACAAGCAGCTTCACGCTCAGCGCTCGAGGTCGGCGCGACGCCGCTTGTATTCGTCGGCGTCGATCTCGCCGC
>JAJZHS010000347.1 GCA_021798395.1 Pseudomonadota bacterium | reverse complement strand
ACGCGCAGGTGCTGGTCAAGCGCCACGGCAAGGAACTGGCCGGCTACGGCGTGGTCGCGCAATCGTTCCGCGAAGGCGCGCAGCAGCTGCAGGACGCCGCCGGCGAGGTACAGCAAGCGATCCACCCGCTGATGCTCGGATTCATGGAAACGCTGCGCGACACCCAGCAGGTCGACAAGCTCGCTGCGCTGCCCGAGCAGATCAGCCGCCAGGCCCCGAGGCTGCTGCAGGTCGTGCGTGCGCAGCAGGCCGATCTGCAGCACCGCGTCGAACACAGCCGCCGTTCGGGAACCCGTCTGCGCCAGGCGCTGGGCCGCTTCGAGAGCGTGGTCGCCGAACTCGAATACGTGGTCGTCAACGGCCGCATCGAGGCCGCGCTCAAGGGCGACGCGCGCGCGGCGCTGGCCCAGGTCTCGGCCGACATGGACAACGCTGTCGTGCAGGTCCGCGACCTGCTGCGCCGTTACGTCGAACACATCGAGAAGGCCCTGCCATGAAAACCGAAAAATTCTTTTCCGAGGGCGACCACAGCTGGTACAGCGTCTACGACCAGGACGAAGCCCGCGTGATCGACTCCAACGTCTACGCGGTGCAGGTCGACGGCCACACCCTGCTGTGCGACCCGGGCGGTTTCGAAATCTTCCCGCAGGTGTTCTCGGCGCTGGCCGACGTGCTGCCGCCGTCGAGCATCAAGTCGGCCTTCGTCAGCCACCAGGACCCGGACATCGCGTCGAGCCTGCCGCTGTGGAACGCTTGCAGCCCCGACATCGTCTGGCACACGTCGAAACTCTGGGTGAGCTTCATCCGGCATTACGGCGCACTGGACGCGAACATCCAGGGACTGCCTGACGAAGGCGGCGAACTCGTCGTCGGCACTTCGCGCATCCAGGTGATCCCGGCGCACTATCTGCACGCGTCGGCGAACTTCCACCTCTACGACCCGACCGCCAAGGTGCTGTTCAGCGGCGACGTCGGCGCCGCGCTTCTGCCTCCCGGGCACGCCGCGTTCGTCGACCGCCGCGACGTCGACACCCCGGCGGCGTTCGACGCGCACATCAAGCACGCCGAGTTCTTCCATCGCCGCTGGATGCCGAGCAACGCGGCCAAGCGCAACTGGTGCGAGCGCGTGTCGAAGCTCCAGATCGACTTCCTGTGCCCGCAGCACGGCGCGATCTACACCGGCAAGAACGTCGCGCGCTTCATCGACTGGTTCGACCAGCTCGACGTCGGCAGCGCCCTGGGCTGACCGGCGCAGACGATTCAGGCCATGTCCCAGTCGCTGAAACCGTGACCCCCGTTCCGCAACCGACGCTCGATCTGCGCAGTCGCCCGCACCCCCGGAGCCCAAGATGGAAGAACTGACCGAACAACTGATCGAAGCGCCCGCAGGCGACGCGCTCGCCGAGTTGCCCGCGGCCAGCACGCAGGACAGCCTGCTGGCGCGGCTCAAGGCCGACCGCGAGTCGGTGCTCGAGGCCGTGTTCGACCTGTTCGAAGGCAAGGGCGACGCGCGGCTGCGCGCCGTCGGCCTGATCGACGGCCAGGCGTGGGCGGAGCGCTTCGTCGCCGCGCGCACCGCCCTGCTCGCCGGCGCCGACACCGTGCGCCTGACCACGCGCAGCCTGGCCTTTGCCGAAGGCAAGGTCGCTGGATTCCAGAGCGAACTGGCCGATCTGTCGCGCGCCGTGCTCGACACCGCGCAGAGGCTGCAGGCCGCTGCGTCGCGGACTTCGGCGGCCGAAGTCGAACTGCAGGACCTGCGCGGCAAGAACGACGCCACGGCCGAAGGCGTCGGCCGCAGCCAGAGCGCGCTCGACGCAGTGCAAGGCGAAGTTCGCGATGTCAGCCAGTTTGTCGGCTCGACGCAAGGCAAGCTCAGCAACTTCGTCGAATCCGTCCAGACCGTCGAGCAGCTCACTGCCGGGATTCAGGAAGTCGCGAACCAGACCAACCTGCTCGCGCTGAACGCCGCGATCGAAGCCGCGCGCGCGGGCGAAGCCGGCCGCGGTTTCGCGGTGGTCGCCGACGAGGTGCGCAATCTCGCCCGCAAGACGGCGTCGATCACCCGCCGCATCGACGACCTGACGCTGGCCATCCGCGACAGCTCGGCCGACCTGGGGCGCGACATGGATCTCGCGGTGCAGCGCATCGAGCGCGTCGGCAATCTGGTCGGGACGGTGCAATCGGCGATGGGCGACGTCAAGACGACCATGCAGGCCACGGTTCAGATGGCGCAGCGCCAGACCCAGACCATGCAGCAGCTGGCGTCCGACGCGCACGCGCAACGCAGCAGCGGACAGGCCGCGAGCGACGCGATGCACCGGTTGTCCGAACAGTTCAACGCCATGTTCGCCACGGTCAGCGAGGCCCGTGCGCAACTCAAGAGCGGCGCGACGCATATGGGCGCCTTCGCCTGCCCCGGGGTCACGCTGCGCGTTTCGCTGGCCATGCATTACGCATGGATCGGCGACCTGCAGGCCGCGGCGCAGTCCGGACGCAGCATCGACCTGGATTTGTCGAATTACCGCGCGTGCCATTTCGGCAAGTGGTACTACGGCGCCGCGCAGAGCTACTTCGGCTCGGACGCCGGGTTCGCGCAGACCGAAGGCGTGCACAAGCAGGTGCACGTCACCGGCCAGGCGCTGGTCGAGGCGCTGCGCGCCGGCGACGTGGCCCGCATCGGGCAGTTGTCGGCCGAGCTCGAAAAGCTGAGCGCATCGATCACCGACCGGCTCGAGGCCCTGATGGCCCTCGTGCCCTGACAACAGCCACGCCCACGCCCCCCTATCACAGCTACGGAGCCCACCATGCCATCAGTCCTGCAGGAAGTCGACGAGCGCTCGCACCTGGCCGGAACCAACAAGTTCGAACTGCTGCTGTTCCGGCTCGGCGAGGAGGCCGGCGGGCGGCGCGAGATCTTCGGCATCAATGTGTTCAAGGTGCGCGAGGCGCTGGTCATGCCTCCGATCACGGCC
>JAJZHS010000346.1 GCA_021798395.1 Pseudomonadota bacterium | reverse complement strand
CTCGATCCAGCCGCGCTGCGCGCCGAGCAGCGCGGGCGGAAGCGCCTGGCCCTCGGCGAGCGCGAGGCGTCGTGCAACCGCGATGTCCGGCAGCCTGGCGTCGGGCGATCCGGCGTCGACAACGACCATCAGCACCTCCGTGGACGATTTTCGGCTTCGCGCAACCGACAACGCTGCCGCGCACTGCTCAGGCAAGCGCACGGCGAAGCGATAGCCCGCCCATTGTTCCATTTTGAGAAATTCCGTGCAGGGCGCGAGAAGATTCGGTGTTTTCCCTGAAGGCGATCGCTTGAGCCGGACGCCGCGCGTTCCAACAATACGGGACAGAACGAACCCGGCGCCGGTTCCAGGCGGCGCCTCCCCAGGAGGAAACCGCGATGCAAGTCACGTTCACCGTCAACGGGCAGCCGGCGTCGATCGACGTGGCCCCGAACACGCTGCTGGTGCAGGCGCTGCGCGAGCATCTGCGCCTGACCGGAACCCATGTCGGCTGCGACACCGCGCAGTGCGGCGCATGCACCGTGCTGCTCGACGGCGCCGCGGTGAAGTCGTGCAACCTGCTCGCCGCGCAGGCCGACGGCGCCGAGATCACGACCATCGAAGGCCTGGCCGCGGCCGACGGCACGCTCCACCCGATGCAGGCCGCGTTCAAGGACTGCCACGGCCTGCAGTGCGGCTTCTGCACGCCGGGCATGGTGCTCAGCGCCATCGACCTGTGCCGGCGGCACCCGCAGGCCGACGAGGCCGAGATCCGCGAACAGCTCGAAGGCAACCTGTGCCGCTGCACCGGCTACCAGAACATCGTGCGCGCGGTGCAGCAGGGCCGCGACGCGATGGCCAAGGCCTGAGCCGAGGCGCAGTCGACAACCGACAGGAGATCCCAAAATGGGCGCTGAAGATTTCGCCAAGCTTCCCCACATCGGCGAAGCGGTCCGACGCAAGGAGGACTACCGCTTCCTGACCGGAGCCGGCCGCTACACCGACGACATCCGGCTCGACGGCCAGTTGCACGCCGTGTTCGTGCGCTCGCCGCACGCGCACGCGGCGATCCGCCGCATCGACACTGGCGCGGCGCGCGCGGCGCCGGGCGTGGCCGCGGTCTATACCGGCGACGACGTCGCCGCCGACAAGATCGGCGGTCTGCCTTGCGGCTGGCTGATCACCAGCACCGACGGCACGCCGATGAAGGAGCCGCCGCATCCGATCCTGGCCCAGGGCAAGGTGCGCTACGTCGGCGATCACGTGGCCATGGTCGTCGCCGACACCGTGGCGCACGCGCGCGACGCGGCCGAACGGGTCGAAGTCGACTACGAGGTGCTGCCCGCGGTGGTCAACGTCGCCGACGCCGCCGCGGGCCGCGGCGCGGCACTGCACGATGCCGCGCCCGACAACCACTGTTACAAGTGGGCGCTGGGCGACAAGGCTGCGGTCGACGCCGCGTTCGCCTCCGCGGCGCACGTCACCCGGCTCGACCTGATCAACAACCGCCTGGTTCCCAACGCGCTGGAACCGCGCGCGGCCATCGGCAGCTACGACCGCGCCGACGATGCCTACACCCTGTATGTGGCGAACCAGAACCCGCACGTCGAACGGCTGCTGCTGACCGCCTTCGTCATGGGCCTGCCCGAACACAAGGTGCGCGTCATCGCCCCCGACGTCGGCGGCGGCTTCGGCTCCAAGATCTACCTGTACGCCGAGGACGTGTGCCTGACCTGGGCCTCGCGCAAGCTCGGCGGGCGGCCGGTCAAGTGGACCGCCGACCGCAGCGAGGCGTTCGTCAGCGACGCGCACGGCCGCGACCACGTCAGCCACGCCGAAATGGCGATGGACGCCGACGGGCATTTCCGCGCGCTGCGGGTGCACACCGACGCCGCGCTCGGCGCCTACCTGTCGACCTTCTCGACCGCGGTGCCGACCATCCTCTACGGCACCCTGCTCGCCGGCCAGTACAAGACGCCGCAGATCTACGTCGAGGTCGACGCCTGGTTCACCAACACCGCGCCGGTCGACGCCTACCGCGGCGCCGGGCGCCCCGAGGCGACCTATCTGCTCGAACGCCTGGTGTCGCGCTGCGGCTGGGAGCTCGGCCTGGGCCAGGACGAGATCCGCCGCCGCAACCTGATCGACCAGTGGCCCCACCAGACTCCGGTGGCGCTGCAGTACGACACCGGCGACTACCTCGGCTGCCTGACCCGCGCCCAGGAGCTCGCCGACGTGGCCGGCTTCGCCGCGCGGCGCGCGGCCAGCGAGGCCCGCGGGCTGCGCCGCGGCATCGGCTACTCGAGCTACATCGAAGCCTGCGGGCTGGCGCCGAGCAACATCGCCGGCGCGCTGGGCGCGCGCGCCGGGCTGTTCGAGTGCGGCGAGGTCCGCGTGCACCCGACCGGCAGCGTCACCGTGTTCACCGGCTCGCACAGCCACGGCCAGGGCCACGAGACGACCTTCGCCCAGGTCGTCGCCGCGCGCCTCGGAATCCCGGTGGAGAACGTGGACATCGTGCACGGCGACACCGGGCGGGTGCCGTTCGGCATGGGCACCTACGGCTCGCGCTCGATCAGCGTCGGCGGCGCGGCGATCATGCGCGCGCTGGACAAGATCGAGGCCAAGGCGAAGAAGATCGCCGCCCATCTGCTCGAGGCCAGCGACGCCGACATCGACTTCGCCGACGGCAGCTTCACGGTGCGCGGAACCGACAAGACGATCCCGTTCGCGCAGGTCGCGCTGACCGCCTACGTGCCGCACAACTACCCGCTCGACAAGCTCGAGCCGGGGCTCAACGAGACCGCGTTCT
Organism: Pseudomonadota bacterium; assembly: GCA_021798395.1. GTDB lineage: Bacteria > Pseudomonadota > Gammaproteobacteria > Burkholderiales > Burkholderiaceae_C > Thiomonas_A. The sequence goes on along the minus strand of JAJZHS010000346.1, from coordinate 197 downwards.
ACGACCCGACCAACTTCACCTATCCGGCCGGCACCTACATCTGCGAGGTCGAGATCGATCCGGCCACCGGCGTGACCCGGGTCGACCGCTTCACCGCGGTCGACGACTTCGGCACCATCATCAACCCGATGATCGTCGCCGGGCAGGTGCACGGCGGCATCGCGCAGGGCATCGGCCAGGCCCTGCTCGAGCAGTGC
>JAJZHS010000345.1 GCA_021798395.1 Pseudomonadota bacterium | reverse complement strand
CGAAATGCGGTGCCTGGCTCGGTGCCAGGGCGAGTGCGTCCGGCGGCCCCAGCGTGGCGTCGCGCCGGCGCTGCCAGCGCTCGCGCAGGGGCCCGGCGGGTAGCAGCCAGGCGTTGCCCGGCCCGCGCGGATCGACCGCCACGAGTTCCACGTCGCGCTGCAGCGCCGGATGCTGCAGGCCGTCGTCGGCCAGCAGCACGTCGACCTCGGGGTGCGCGCGCAGCAAGGCGGCGGCGGCCCGCGCGCGTCGCCGGCCGACCCACACCGGGCAGTCGGCCAGCCGGCGCAGCAGCAGCGGTTCGTCGCCGCACAGGCGTACGTCGCCGTCGGGCAGGACGGCCATCGGCTCGGGCGCGCCGCGGGCGCGTCGGTAGCCGCGCGACACGATTCCCGGATGCAGTCCGCCCGCGCGCAGCGCCCGTGCGACGGCCAGCACCAGCGGTGTCTTGCCGCTGCCGCCGACGGTGACGTTGCCGATCACCACCACGGGAACCGGCGCGCGCCAGCCGCGGCGCCAGCCGCGCCGGTACGCCAGCCGGCGCGCTGCGGCCAGCGCGCCGAACAGCCACGCCAGAGGCAGCAGCGCGCGCGCCGCGAGGCCGCGGCGCAGCCAGAAGGCCGGCCAGCCGGCGCTCATCGACGCTGCTGCGCGCCGGCGCGTTTCATCGCGTCCGCTGCGTGGCGAAGGTCAGCCGGCTCAAGCCTGCCAGCCGGGCGGCTTCCATGGCGTTGACCACCGATTGCTGCGTGCTCTGCGCGTCGGCGCTGATCACGACCATGGTGTCGGCGCGCCCGTGCGCGGCGCGTGCCAGCGCCGCGGCCAGCGCGCCGACGTCGTGCCGCGCCAGCACGGCATGGTCGACCGCGCACGTGCCGTCGGCGGCGATGGTGACCACGATCTCGTGCGGGTACGTCTGCGCGCGCGGCGCGTTGGCCGTCGGCAGGTTGATTTTCAGCTCGGTGTACTTGGCGTAGGTCGTGGTGATCATCAGAAAGATCAAGACGACGAGCAGGACGTCGATCAGCGGAATCAGATTGATTTCCGGATCCTCGGGGCGCGCGCGCTGGAAATGCATCGCGGTGCGCTCAGCGGGCTGCGCCCAGATGGGGCTGCAAATGCGTCGCCAGCCGCCTTGCGGCCTGCTCGAGTTCAATGCCGAAATCGTCGACGCGACCTCGGAAGTAACGGTAGAACAGAAGCGACGGGACTGCGATGATGAGGCCGAACGCAGTGTTGTACAGGGCCACCGAGATGCCGTGGGCGAGCATGATCGGATTGCTCGCGGCGTCGCTTTGCGAGCCGAAGATCTCGATCAGACCGACCACCGTGCCGAGCAGGCCGAGCAGGGGGGCGATCGACGCCAGGGTGCCGAGCGCGTTCAGGTAGCGTCCGAGCCGGTGCATCACCGCGCGGCCGACGTTTTCCATGTCCTCGCGCAAGCTTTCGGCGCTGGCGTGGGGGCGCCGCACCGCGCGAAAGCCGGCGGCCAGCACCGTTCCCAACGGCGAGTTGCGCTCGAGCTTGTCGATGGTGTCGACGCTGGGCAGCGTGCCGCTGGAGACCGCGATGGCCTCGTCGAGCAGGGTCGGTGGTGCGACGCGTGCGACGCGCAGCGTGGCCAGGCGCTCGAACACGATCGCCAGTGCGGCGATCGAACAGGCGATCAGCGGCCAGATCGGCCAGCCGGCGGCTTCGACAAGACGGAACAAGGTCGGAACTCCCGCGAATGGTGTGCAGCGTGACGCTGTGCGCATGGTAATGAATGCCGCGGCCGACCACGCCCGCGGTCGCGGGCGGTTATCCCGAAAAATTGTGGACAACAATGTGGGTAAGCCGCTGGTGGTGGCGCCAATGCCTTGATCTACCGGGCCCGGCTTTTCTCTGACGCTTTTTTAGACACAATTAAAGTGAACAAAAACAACGAGATGGAACGATTCACCGCGTTCCGCGAGGGGCGGCCGGAGACGTCTTCGTGGCGGCTGCGCGATGTGGACAGGTCGCGTGCGCGGCGTGCGGGGCGTGGTCATGGCGGCGCCTGAACCCGCGGCCTGCTGGAGCGTCGGCGGCCTGGTGCGCGCGCTGGCCGATACGCTGACGGCGCGCTTCGGCACGGTGACCGTGCAAGGCGAGATCAGCGGCTTCACCCGCGCCGCCAGCGGCCACTGCTATTTCAACCTGCGCGACGAGGCTTCGCAGCTGCGCTGCGTGCTGTTTCGGCAGCGCGCGGCGCAAAGCGCGGTCGTGCTGCGCGACGGGATGGGTGTCGAACTGCGCGCCGCGGTCGGTGTGTACGAGCCGCGCGGCGACTTGCAGTTGCTGGTCGAGTCGGTTCGCCCGGCCGGACGCGGGGCGCTGCTCGAGCAGTTCCTGCGGCTGAAGGCGCGGCTGCAGGCGGAAGGGCTGTTCGATGCGGCGCGCAAGCGCGCCTTGCCGCGCCATCCGCACGCGGTGGGCATCATCACCTCGACGCAGGCCGCCGCGTTGCGCGATGTGCTGGCGACCTTGCGCCGGCGCAGCCCGCATCTGCGCGTCGTGCTGTATCCGGCCAGCGTGCAGGGCGCGGCGGCGCCGGCCGAACTCGTGCGCGCGCTGGCCGCGGCGGGGCGTCGCGCCGAAGTGGACGTGCTGCTGCTGGTGCGCGGCGGGGGCGCGCTCGAGGATCTGTGGGCGTTCAACGACGAGGCGCTGGCGCGGGCCATCGCCGCCAGCCCGCTGCCGGTGATCAGCGGCGTCGGCCACGAAACCGATTTCACGATCGCCGATTTCGCCGCCGACCTGCGCGCGGCCACGCCGACCGCGGCCGCCGAACTGTGCGCGCCGGCGTTGGCCGAGCTGCAGCAGCGACTGCTGCAGGCGCAGACACGGCTGCGCGGCGCCGTGCAGCGGAAGTTCGGCCGCGAGCAGCAGCGCGTCGACCGGCTGCAGCTGCGGCTGCCGACGCCGGCGCGCTTGTTGCGGCGCAACGTCCTGGCGTTGCGCGAACTGCAGG
>JAJZHS010000344.1 GCA_021798395.1 Pseudomonadota bacterium | reverse complement strand
CGATCTTGAACTCAAAGCTCAGCTGCGGATCATGCCACGCGCGTTGGGTGCCGATCTGCGCGCGCAAGTCGCGCGCCGGGTCGACGGCCGGGTTCAGCAGCGCGGCGCGGCAGCCCAGCCGCGCCGACAGCCAGGCCGCGTAATAGCCTCCCAGCGAGCTGCCGATCACCGCCACGCTCTGCGCGGCGACGCCGTCGAGCAAGGCCAGCGCCTGCGCCATGGCGTCGCGCGGCGAGGCCGGCAGTTGCGGGCACAGCCAGCGCGGCGGTGCGCGCAGGGTGCCGAGCCGCTCGGCGGTGCGTTGCGCCTTGGCCGAAGCCGGAGACGAGCGAAAGCCGTGCAGATAGAGCAAGTGGGTGGGTGTGGACATGCTGGCCGGATGGTCGCGCCAGCCGCCATGCTAGTCGACTGCGTCAGGGACATGGCACCCCTTGGCGCCTCGGCGGGGGCAATCTCCCTGACGCAGTGGACCAGCGCGCCGGACGCGTTGCGCGGCCGGCGTTCCGGGCGCGACTGCGGGGTCAGCTCGGCTGGGCCGGTGCCGCGTCGTCCTGCGGCCAGTCGCGGATATACGCCTTGAGCATCCGGTTCTCGAAATCCTGCTCTTCGACGACCGCGCGCGCCACGTCGTGGAATGACAACACCCCAAGCAGGGTGGCGCCATCCATCACCGGGATGTAGCGGGCGTGGCTGTCGAGCATCAGCCGGCGCAGCGCGTCGACGCCTGTGTCCGGGCTGCACTGCACCGGCTGGCGCTGCATCACGCTGTCGACGCGCAGTTGCGTCAGATCGCCGTGGCCCAGCGCGACGATGACCTCGCGAAAGGTCAGCATGCCCGACAGGCGGCCTCCGTCCATCACGACCAGCGAGCCGACGTCGTGCTGGGCCATGGTGCGTGCCGCTTCGCTCAGCACCGTGTCGGGTGTGACCGTGAACAGGGTGCCGCCCTTGACGCGCAAAATATCGGTGACTTGCATCGCCGTCTCCTGTGCTGTGTATGCCTCGTCGGTTGTCGCCAATATAGTCGAGCCGCCGCGCAGCCGCCAGTCGCGGGCCGGTCGCGGTGCTGCCCCCACATTCCTTCGAGGAGAGTCACGATGCACTGTCTGGTCGACGGCGTAGCCGTCCATGTCGCCGTCCGGCGCTCCGCAGCGGCCTCGGGCGCGCTGGTGCTGTTGCACGGCGCGTGCCACGACCATCGCGTCTGGACGCCGCTGTGCGACGCCCTCGGCGACGCCGGCGTGGACGTCTACGCGCCCGATCTTCCCGGCCACGGCGCCAGCGCGGGCGCGCCGCTGCCCGATATCGGCGCGCAGGCGGACTGGCTGCTGCGGCTGCTCGACGCCTGCGGCATCACCCGTTGCGCGCTGGCCGGGCACAGCATGGGTTCGTTGCTGGCGCTGCACGCCGCGGCGCTGGCGCCGCAGCGCGTGGCGTACCTGGCGCTGATCGGCACCGCGTGGCCGATGCGCGTGGCGCCCCGGCTGCTCGATCTGGCGCGCAACCAGCCCGACGAAGCGTTGCAACGCGTCGCGGCCTGGTCGCATCGCGCCGATGCGCAGGCGGCACCGGTCGCGCGCGACCTGGACACCATGCGTGCGGTGCAGCAAGGATGCGCCGCGGGCAACCTGATCGCGCTCGACCTGGCCGCCTGCGACGCCTACGCCGACGCGCTGGACAGCGCGGCGCGGGTCCAGGCGCGCTGCGCGCTGGTGCTCGGCGCGCACGATCGCATGACTCCGCCCGCGGCCGCGCAGGCGCTGCAGCAGGCGCTGCCGGCCGCGGCCGTGACGGTGCTCGACTCGGGCCACGACCTGATGGCCGAGGCGCCCGCCGAACTGGCGCAGGCCTTGCGCGCGCTGCTCGCCGGCTGACCCCGGACGCGTCCTCGCCGCGGCGTTTCAGGCCGGCAGCAGCGCGCGCAGTTCGTCGACCAGCCCGCGGCTGCGCGCCGCCGTCGCCGTGACCTGCCCGAGTCGGCGCTGCAGCGCATTGTCGGCAGCGTCCGCGGGCGGCGGCGCCGCAGGCATGGGTTGCGACGCATCCAGGCAACGCAGCGTCCAGTCGCGCACCGGGCGCATCATGGCCTCGACGCGCGCTTCGGGCAGGCGGCGGCGCAGCGCGCGCAGCACCCGCAAGCTGGCCAGATGGGCGCCGAGCAGGTAGCCCTGCTGCATCAGCTCGCCGAGCACGGGTTGCGCGGCACGCTGCCGGCTCGGCTCCTCGAGCATGCGCGCATGGCTGCCGCCGATCCCGGCCAGGGCATCGAACAGTTGTTTGCGCGCCACGCGGAACGCATCCTCGGCGCCCGTGTTCGCGGCCAGCGCCGCTGCGGCGTAGGCGTACTGCGCCTGCAGCAGCGCCGTCAGCAGTCGCGGCAGGTCCTGCGCTTCCCAGCGCGGCAGCACGTAGCTGCACGCCCAGGCCAGCGCGCCGCCGATCGCGGTGTCGAGCAGGCGCTGCGCGATCAGCGCATGGGCTCCTTCGTGCAGCAGCCGCGCCAGCAGCAAGGCCATGACCGAAGCGGCCAAGGCGGTGAAGCGGTAGTTGATGGTGACGAAGGTGCGCGCCATGGCCATGGCCAGCACAAGAACCGCCAGTTGCACCGAGACCGGGGGCGACGCTTGCAGCAGCAGCGCGGTGGCGACGCAGCCGAGCACAGTGCCGACCAGGCGGTCCTGCAGGCGTTGGCGGGTGACGCCATAGTTCGGGCGCAGGATCACAGCGATGGTCAGCAGGATCCAGTAGTCGTGGCTTTGCCGGCCCAGCAACGGCCTGGCCACCAGCAGGGCGACGGCGAAGCCCAGCGCCATGCGCAGCGCGTGGCGCAGGATCGGCGACGCCGGGTCCAGGTGCGCGAGCAGTTGGCGCGGCGGGTAGCTCCACGGGCTGGTGAAGGCGGACACGTCGGCGATCGCCGGCGGCGCCTCGCGGGCGTGGCCGCGGCTGGCTTGCAGCGCGCGCAGGCGTTCGACGGCGGAGTCGACGGCGCGCTGGGTCT
>JAJZHS010000343.1 GCA_021798395.1 Pseudomonadota bacterium | reverse complement strand
CCGGCAGCCCGCCGGCGACCAGCGCGGCGATCACCGCGCCCCTGGCCTGGCCGAGCAGCAGCGTCGACTGCGGGTTGACGTTGACGAACACGATCTCGACCACTGCGACGTCGGCGCGGGCCTGGCGCGCGACCTCGCCGACGCCTTCGAACAGCACCTTGAGCCGCTCGGGCAGGGCGCCGCGCGGCACGTGGATGGTGCCGCTGGCCTCGTAGTGCAGGCGCTGGCCGTGCACCTGCAGCACGCCGTAGCCGGTGCGGTTCAGTCCCGGGTCGATGCCGAGGATGCGCATGCGGCGCGTTCGCCGTGCCGGGTGCGGGCGGCCGCGCGTCAGTGGCGGAAGTGGCGCATGCCGGTCAGCACCATCGCCATGTCGTGTTCGTCGGCGGCGGCGACCACTTCGGCGTCGCGCATCGATCCACCCGGGTGGATGACCGCGCGCACTCCCGCGGCGGCGGCGTTGTCGATCCCGTCGCGGAAGGGGAAAAAGGCGTCCGAGGCCATCACCGAGCCCGGCACCTGCAGCCCGGCGTGCTCGGCCTTGATCGCCGCGATGCGCGCCGAATTGACCCGGCTCATCTGTCCCGCGCCGACGCCGACGGTGGCGCCGTCCCTGGCGTAGACGATGGCGTTGGACTTGACGAACTTGGCCACCCGCCAGGCGAACAGCAGGTCGGCCATTTCGGCCGCGGTCGGCGCGCGCCGGCTCACCACCTGCAGTTCGCCGTGCAGCGCGAGGTCGGCCTGCTGCACCAGCAGCCCGCCGGAGACGCGCTTGTAGTCCAGCCGCGGCGCGGCGCCGGCGGGCCAGCGGCCGCATTCGAGCAGGCGCACGTTCTTTTTCGCGGCGCAGACCGCGACCGCCTCGGGCGCGACTTCGGGGGCGATGATGACTTCGACGAACTGGCGCTCGACGATCGCCCGCGCGGTGTCGGCGTCGAGCCGGGTGTTGAAGGCGATGATGCCGCCGAAGGCCGATTCCTGGTCGGTGCGCCAGGCGCGCTCGTAGGCCTGCAGCGCGTCGGCGGCGCAGGCCACGCCGCACGGGTTGGCGTGCTTGACGATGACGCACGCCACCTGGCCGTCGAACTGCTTGATGCATTCCAGCGCGGCGTCGGCGTCGGCGATGTTGTTGTAGCTCAGCTCCTTGCCCTGCAGCTGGCGCGCGGTGGCGATGCTGGCCTCGCGTGCGCCGGGCTCGACGTAGAACGCTGCGGCCTGGTGCGGGTTCTCCCCGTAGCGCAGGTCCTGCGCCTTGACCAGGCAGGCGTTGAACTGGCCGGGGAACGGATCCAGCGTGCCGTCGTCGCGCAGCGCCGAGAGGTGGTTGGAAATCGCCGCGTCGTAGCGCGCGACGCGGTCGAAGGCTGCCACCGCGAGCCGAAAGCGCGTGCGCGGCGACACGCTGCCGGAGGCCTCGAACTCGGCCAGCGCGGCGTCGTACTGCGCCGGGTCGGTCAGCACCGTGACGCCCTGCCAGTTCTTCGCCGCCGAACGCACCATCGCCGGGCCGCCGATGTCGATGTTCTCGATCGCGTCCTCGAGCGTGCAGCCGGGTCTGGCCACGGTGGCCTCGAACGGGTACAGGTTGACGACCAGCCAGTCGATCGGCGCGATGCCGTGGGAGGCGATGGCGTCCATGTGCTCCGGCAGCTCGCGGCGCGCCAGCAGCCCGCCGTGGACTTTCGGGTGCAGGGTCTTGACCCGGCCGTCGAGCATTTCCGGGAAGCCGGTGTGGGCGGCGACCTCGGTCACCGGCAGGCCGGCGTCGGCCAGCAGCTTCGCGGTGCCGCCGGTGGACAGCAGCGCCACGCCGCGCGCGTGCAGGCGGCGCGCGAGGTCGACGACGCCGGTCTTGTCGGATACGGAAATCAATGCGTGCATGGTGTGGGTCCGGTCGGAATGCGGGTCACTTGATCAGGCGGTGCTCTTTGAGCTTCTTGCGCAGGGTGTTGCGGTTGATGCCGAGCCACTGCGCGGCCATCGACTGGTTGTCGGCGGCGCGGCGCATGACGCTTTGCAGCAGCGGCTTTTCGACGGTGAGCATGACCATGGCGTGGATGCCGTGCGGCTCGGTTCCGTTGAGATCGTGGAAGTACGCGTCGAGCGCGTCGATCACGCATTGTTCGAGGGGGGATTTCGAGCTCATCAGGCGGCTAACGGGGCAGACGCGCCGCCGCGCAGCGCGTCGAAATGGCGGGCCACCGCGTCGCGTTGCGCGGTGGGGTCTTCGAGTCGGTTGAACGCGGCGCGGAACGCCGCCTCGCCGGGCAGCCCGGCGACGGCCCAGCCGACGTGCTTGCGCGCGGTCTTCACGCCCGCGGCGCCGTGGAAGGCGTGGTGTTCGCGCAGGTGTTCGAGCAGCCAGTCGCGCTGCTGCCGCAGGCTCGGCCACGGCGGCTCGACGCCGTCGCGCAGCGCTGCGGCGATGTGGCCGAGCAGCCACGGCCGCCCCAGCGCGGCGCGGCCGATCATCACCGCGTCGGCGCCGGTGGCGGCGAGCACCGCGCGCGCCTTCGCCGCGCTGTCGATGTCGCCGTTGGCCACCACCGGGATGCGCAGATCGCCCTTGATGGCGGCGACGGTGTCGTATTCGGCGCAGCCGCCGTAGCCCTGCTCGCGGCTGCGGCCGTGCACCGTGACCATGGCGACTCCGGCGTCCTGCGCGGCGCGCGCGATGCGCGGCGCGTTGCGCTGCGCGGCGCACCAGCCGGTGCGCATTTTCAGCGTCACCGGAACGCCCAGCGGCTGCATCGCGGCGACCACCGCGTCGACGATGCGCAGCGCCAGCGCTTCGTCGCGCATCAGCGCCGAGCCGGCGTCGACGCTGCACACCTTCTTCGCCGGGCAGCCCATGTTGATGTCGATGATCTGCGCCCCCGCGGCGACGTTGGCGCGCGCCGCGGCGGCCATGTCGTCGGGGTCGACGCCGACCAGCTGCGCGGCGATCGGACCCGGCTCGCCGCTGTGGTCCATGCGCCGCGAGGTCTTCAGGCTGTCCC
>JAJZHS010000342.1 GCA_021798395.1 Pseudomonadota bacterium | reverse complement strand
GGCGCGGAAGCGGGCGCGGCGCCGCGCGTCGGTGCCGCAGGCGCGGACGGGTGCGACGCCGCTGCCGGCGCGTGCTTGGAAGCGTGCTTGGAAGCGTGCTTGAACGCGTGCTTGGGCGCGGACGCCGGAGGCTTCGCCGCCACGGCCGGCTTGACGCGCGGATGCAGCCCATATTGCGCCACGCGCCCCGGGAGCCGCGGCGGCTGGTGGGCCTGGCGCGCCAGCGCGTGGCGCTGCGCGGCGGGTAGGCGCTGGTAGCGCTGCCAGGCGCGCTGGCGCTTGAGCTGGGGGGCGCGCCCGGCGGCCAGGAAGTTCTCGCGTGCCTGACGCCGTTGCTCCGGGGTCATGCGCACCCAGGCGCTCATGCGCTGCTGCAACACCGATCGCTGCGTCGGGCTCATGGCCGGATAACGCGCCGCGATGTCGAGCCACTTGCGCTTGCGCACGGCGCTGAAGCGGGGCCACTCGCGCTGCAGCGGCGCCAGCGCGATGCGCTGTTGCGCGGTCAGTTCGGTCCAGCGCAGACCGCTGTCGTGCTGCGCCGCGCGCGCGAACCCGGCGGCCAGCAGCAGCACGGCGATCAGCCAGCGCCGTGCCATCAATCGTCCTGCCGCAGGTAAGTGCGGAAACCGGGGTCGACGTAAGCCTGCGGTGGCAATTCGTCGAGCAGCAACGCCGTGTCGATGTCGGCAATGCGCCGTTCGAAACGTTCCTGCTGGAAATGTTGCAATATGTACAGTCCGAGCAGCAGCGTCGGCACCGCGAGCAGCAGGCCCACGCGCATGCGCCAGTTGGTTTCGCCGCCCGCGCCGCCACCCGCCCCGGCGCGGGCCGGCGCGCGCACCGCAAGCGTCGCCCGCTGCGGCTGCTGGTCGAGGACCATGTGCCGGATTCCCTTCAGCCGCTCGGAAACGCCTTCCGGCAGTTGTTCGCTGCGCGCGGTCAGGTGCCCGGCGACCAGGTGACCGAGCCTGGACTCGGCCGTGGCTCGAGCGTGCTCGTCGTTGTCGTTACCCATGTTCGTACCCCCTTGCCTTCAGCGCTCTGGCGAGGGTGTGGGTGGCGCGTGAGCAATGTGTCTTCACGCTGCCTTCCGAGCATCCCATCGCGGCCGCTGTTTCGGCGACATCCAGTCCCTCCCAATAACGTAGCAGAAAGGCTTCGCGTTGACGCTCGGGCAGTTTCTGGATTTCGCCCTCGATCATGTCCAGGGTCTGCGCGCGCTCGAGTTGCCGATCGGTGCCTTCGAGCAGCGTGCCGGCGGTCTGCAGTTCGAGGGTGTCGAGCAGGTCGAAGCCTTCGTCGTCGCCGGCGCCGAAGTCCGACAGGTTGCTGACCCAGGCGCTGCGCACCCGCTGCCGGCGGTGCCAGTCCAGGATCGCGTTGGTGAGGATGCGCTGGAACAGCAACGGCCATTCCGCCGAGGAGCGCGGCGCGTACTTCTCGGCCAGCCGGATCATGGCTTCCTGCACCAGGTCCAGCGCGGCGTCGACGTCCTGGGTTGCGTAATGCGCACGTTTGAACGCGCGCTTTTCCACGGCTCGCAAGAAATCCGAGAGTTCTTTGTCGGTGGCCACAGCCGCTCGAATGATGGGTCGCGCGAGATTCGATCGAACGCCGAATTATGCCGCTGCGCGTCGCGGCGCCGCGTGCCGCGGCTCAGCGTTCGTCGACGAGCGCGAAATGCTCCACCTGCGGCGGCTGGGCGAAAAAGGGCCCGACGATCGCGCGCCATTGCGCGAATGCGGGCGATCCACGGAACCCCACCATGTGGTCTTCCAGCGTGGCCCAGCGGATCATCAGCAGGTAGCGTTCGGGCGATTCGATGCCCTTGTGCACCTGGTGGCCGCGGTACCCGGCGGCGTGCGCGATCACGCTGTGCACGCCGTGTTCGATCGCGGCGTCGAATTCGGCCTGACGGCCCGGCTGGATGCGGATATCGGCAATTTCGAGAATCATCGCGTGGGCTCCCTGGTTGGCGTGTCCGCCGCCGTGTCCGGGGCGGCAGTCGTTGCGCGGCAATCCTACAATGCCGATTTCGTTCCTGCCGGCCGCGCCATGTCCTTGACTCCCATACCCGAAATCGTCGCCGAGCTGCGTGCCGGGCGCATGGTCGTGCTGGTCGACGAGGAGGACCGCGAGAACGAGGGCGACCTGATTCTGGCCGCCGAGCACGTCACCGCCGAGGCGATCAACTTCATGGTCACCCACGCCCGCGGCCTTGTCTGCCTGACCTTGACCCGCGCGCGTTGCGCGCAGATCGGCCTCAAGCCGATGGTGCAGCACAACGGTTCGGTCCACGGGACCGCGTTCACCGTGTCGATCGAGGCGGCCGACGGCGTGACCACCGGCATTTCGGCGGCCGACCGCGCGCACACCGTGCGCGCCGCGGTGGCGCACGGCGCGCGCGCCGATGACATCGTGCAGCCCGGGCACGTGTTTCCGCTGATGGCGCAGGACGGCGGCGTCCTGATGCGCGCGGGCCACACCGAGGCCGGTTGCGACCTCGCTGCGTTGGCCGGGCTTGAGCCGGCCGCGGTGATCTGCGAAATCATGAACGACGACGGCACCATGGCGCGCATGCCCGATCTGGAGCGTTTCGCCGAGCGCCACGGGCTGAAAATCGGCGCCATCGCCGACCTGATCGAGTACCGCAGCCGTACCGAAAGCCTGATCGAGCGCGTCTCCAGTCGCGCGCTGCGCACGCCGTGGGGCGTGCTGCAGGGGATTGTGTACCGCGACCGCGCCGGCGGCGGCGCGCACCTGGCGCTGGTGCGCGGCGCGCCGGACGCGGCCGTCGAACCGGTGCTGGTGCGCGTGCACGAGCCGCTGTCGGTGCTCGACGTGCTCGAGTCGGGGGGCAGCGGCCATTCGTGGAGCCTTCCGCTGGCGCTGCAGCGCGTGGCCGCCGCCGAGTCGGGCGTGGTCGTGCTGCTCAACGCCGGCGAGAGCGCCACGGCGCTGTTCGAACGCTTCGACGCGCCGGCCGCGGCGGGCGCGGCG
>JAJZHS010000341.1 GCA_021798395.1 Pseudomonadota bacterium | reverse complement strand
ACCTTGACACCACCGACCGGCGCGCGCTGACACCCCGCCCAGGAGACGAGCCATGCAGCACTTCGAAGGACGCACGGCGCTGATCACCGGCGCGGCTCGGCGCCGACGAAGTCGCCGCCGCAGCGTTCGACGGCATCGCCGCGCGGCGCCTGTACATCGTGCCGCACGCTAAAGTGCTCGACGCCGTCGTGCGCCACGCGCAGGACCTCGCCGCCGGCGTCAATCCGCCGCCGCCGCGGCCCTGAAAACACCGACCAGGAGACCCCGATGAACGAATCCAATCTGCGCATCACCCTTGCCAGCCGCCCGCAGGGCTGGCCCGAGCCGGACAACTTCCGCCTGGAGCCGGCACCGCTGCCCGTGCCGGGCGCGGGCCAGGTGCTGGTGCGCAACCGCTGGCTGTCGCTGGACCCGTATATGCGCGGGCGCATGTCGGACGCGAAATCCTATGTCGAGCCGGTCGCGCTCGGCGACGTCATGCCCGGCGGCACCGTCGGCGAAGTGGTCGCGTCGAACGCACCGCAACTGCAGGTCGGCGACCTCGTCACCGGCATGCTCGGCTGGCAGCGCTACGCGGTCGCCGACGCCGGCGCGGTGCGCCGCATCGACGCCGCCGGCGTACCGCCGCAGGCCTTTCTCGGCGCGCTCGGCATGCCCGGCGTCACCGCCTGGTACGGCCTGCAGCGCATCTGCCGGCCGCAGCCCGGCGACACCGTCGTCGTCACCGCGGCCTCGGGCGCGGTCGGCAGCGTGGTCGGCCAGCTGGCCAAGGCCGCCGGCTGCCGCGTCGTCGGGGTGGCCGGCGGCGCGGCCAAATGCCGCTACGTCGTCGACGAGCTCGGCTTCGACGCCTGCGTCGACTACAAGGCCGGCCGGCTGCACGACGATCTGCGCGACGCGCTGCCCGACGGCGCCGACTGCCTGTTCGAGAACGTCGGCGGCGAGATCTTCGACGCGCTGCTCGCGCGCACGCGCCCGTTCGCGCGCGTGGCGCTGTGCGGCATGATCGCCGACTACAACAACACCGAGCCGTACCGGATGAAGAACCTGCGCGCGGTGCTCGTCAACCGGCTGCTGCTGCAGGGCTTCATCGTTTCCGAACACATGGAACTGTGGCCGCAGGCCCTGCGCGAACTCGGCGCGCTGGCCATGGCCGGCAAACTGCGCTGGCGCGAGACCGTCGCCGAAGGCCTGGAACAGGCCCCGGCAGCATTCATCGGCATGCTGCGCGGCGACAACTTCGGCAAGCAGCTGGTGCGCATCGACTGAGCGCGCGCGATCGCGCCGCCGGTGGGACAATCGGGCGCGGTCTGCTCGTGCTGGTCGACGGCATCCGCATCCTGCGGCTGCGTTGAGTGCGAACCGGAGGGACTCCCGGCATGAGCAAGACCTTGAAGCAACCCGGCCGGCCGCTGCTGCTGGCCTGCATGCTGGCCGGCGCCATGCCGACGGCGCACGCGCGTACGCTGCTGCTGAACCCCTTCCACGACCCGTTCGCGCAGGTCACCGCCGGTCTGGCGCATTGCCCGGTGGCGAGCCCGCCGACCTACACCCGCGCCGAGCTGCGCGAAGTCGAGCACCACCGCGTCGAGCGCGGCAACAGCTGCTACCTCGCCGGCCGCTGCCGCTACGCCAGCAGCTACGACTACGACCGCGGCATCGCCGCCGGGCTGTTCCCGGCGCTGAGCGCGGCACCGGCCTTGCGCGGCACCACGCTGTGGGTGCTGGTCGAAGGCCGCTTCGTGCAGCTGTTCGGCTGCGTCACCGACAAGGCGCAGATCGGGCAGGCGCAAGCACTCGCGCAACGCTGGCCCGACGTGCAGGCGGTACTGCCCACGCTGATGGTCGGCACCCGCGGCCGACCGCCTTATACCTTGCTGACGCACCCTCGCTGATCGTCGTATCCCGCTGGTCATCGTCACGCCCCCACCCGGCACGCGCACGCCGGCCAGCGGCAGCCAGCCGACTCAGCCACGCAGCAGCGCCAGCGCTCGACTGCGCCACGAAGTGCGGGTTCAACACGCTCGTCTTGCCGTAGCGCAACGGCTTCCCATCGAGTCCGACGACCTGGCCACCGGCGCCTTCGACCACCGCCTGCGCCGCTGCAGTGTCCCACTCGCACGTTGGCGCCAGGCGCGGGTAAACGTCAGCAGCACCTTCGGCGCCGTGAATTCACCATTGCGCCGAATGAATTCCTTGGTGCCGTCGAGCGGGTCCACGAGCCAGAACATGCCGTCGCGCAATGGCAGGTCCGCGCCGGCTTCCTCGGACACGATGGGCAGACCGGGCGTGAGCGCGCGCAGCCCCTCGAGGATGATGCGGTGCGAGGCCAGGTCGGCCTACGTCAGGGGGCTGGCGTCGGGCTTGGTCGTGAGCGCCGCCGGCACGCCAAGCCAGGATCAGCAACGAGTCGATCAGCGAAGAAGCGTCAACCGTCTGGCGCATTTTGCAAATATTGCCTTTTACGTTTGGTTTTGCGGTGGTAAATTGATGCCGACACGAAACACATCAGTTTTTTGTCGACTTGCGCCAAACCACACGCATGCCTGCTTTCCTTCTCGACCCGACGCGCGCCTGGGATACTGCGGCGGCCTGCGCGGCGCTGCAAGCCGCAGGCCTGGCCGACAGCCGTCGCACCGCGGAACGACGGCTGCACGAACTGGGGCTGTTGCCCGCCGAGTTGAAGCTCGACACGCTGCATGACGAGCTCGAGCGCGCACCGCGCACCCTGGTGCTGCTTGACACCATCGCGCGGGCGCGGGCGAAGCGCAAGCTGGTGCTGTTCGCGCAACTGCATACCGACGCGAGCGGCCAGACCTGGCTGCACGCCAACGACGCGCGTGGTGGACGCCACTGGGTTGCCTGGCCCGCCGGTGCCGATCCGGCCCGGGCCGCGGAAGACGCTTTGCAAAGGCTGCAGCATGCGCTGGGCAAGCCGATCGCCCTGTTCCCGCACGGTGCGCTGGTGGGGTTCCTGCGCGACCTGCCCTCCCGGGACGGCGTCGCCCTGCAGCCGCA
>JAJZHS010000340.1 GCA_021798395.1 Pseudomonadota bacterium | reverse complement strand
ATCGTGCTCGGCGCCGGACGCATGCTGTTCGAGGGCACGCTGGCCGCAGCGGCGCACGACCCCGAGGTCGTCGCTGCCTTCATCGGAGGTTGACGCCATGGCCCTGCTCGAAGTGCGCGGCGTGGAGGCCGGGTACGGGCCGCTGCAGATCCTGTGGGGGGTCGACCTGGACGTGGCCGCCGGCGAGACGGTGCTGCTGCTGGGCGCCAACAGTGCGGGCAAGACGACGCTGCTGCGCACCCTGATCGGGCTGCTGCCGTGCCGCGGCGGCAGCATCGCCTTCGACGGCGAGCGCATCGACGCGCTGGCGCCCGACCAGCGCATCCGCCGCGGCATCGCGTTCATGTCCGAGCTGGGCGTGTTCCCGACGCTGACCATCGACGAGAACATCGCGCTGGGCGGCTACTTCCTGTCCGACGCGCAGATGCGCGCGCGACGCGACGCGCTGTTCCAGGTCTTCCCGGACCTGGCGGCCAAGCGCCGGCAGCCCGCGGCGTCGCTGTCGGGCGGGCAGCGCAAGATGCTGGGAATCGCCAAGGTGCTGGTGGCGCAGCCGCGGCTGCTGCTGATGGACGAGCCGTCGTCGGGGCTGGCGCCGGTGTTCGTCAAGCAGGTCGTCGAGGTGCTGCGCACCAGCATCGGCGACGGCACCGCGCTGCTGATCGCCGAGCAGAACGTCGCGTTCCTGCAGCTCGCCGACCGCGGCTACCTGATCGACCACGGTCGGGTGCGGGTGTCGGGGACGCGCGCCGAGCTCGAAGCCAGCGACGCGGTGCGCGAGACGTACTTCGGGCTTTGACTCGAAGCCGGCGGTGCGCGCGACGCTGGAGCACGCTGGAGCACGCTGGAGCACAATAGTGCCTTCGATGATCCTCGCGCGACAGCATTGCGGCACATGAGCGACACCCAACCCGACGCCGTCGTGGTCGGCGGCGGCCTGGTCGGCAAGGCCGCGGCGCTGGCCCTGGCCCAGAGCGGGCTGCAGGTGCGGCTGTGCGGCGTACGCGACGCGGCTCCGGCTCCGGCCGCAGGTTTCGCGCAACGCATCTACGCGTTCAACGCCGCGTCGCGCGCGCTGCTGCAGCGGCTGCGCGTCTGGGATCAGGTTCCGGGCGCGCGGCTGCAGCCGGTCGCAGCGATGCGCATCGCCGGCGACGGTGCCGCGCTGCGGTTCGACGCCGCCGCGCAAGGCGTCGAGGCGCTGGCGTGGATCGCCGAGTCCGACGCGGTCGAGCGTGCGCTGGACCTCGCCTTGCGTTTCGAGCGCGGCGTCACGCCGCAGCCGCAACGGGTGACCGCGGCGCGGCGCGCGGCGGGCGCCTGGACACTCGAGCTGGACGACGGCGGCCGTCTCGGCTGCGCGCTGCTGCTGGGCGCCGACGGGCGCGCCAGCCGGGTGCGCGGTTGGGCCGGAATCGGCCAGCGCAGCCGCCCGTACGCACAGACCGCGGTGGTGGCGAACTTCGCCTGCGACGGCGACCATGGCGCGACCGCGTACCAGGCCTTCGTCGCCGACGGGGTGATCGCGCTGCTGCCGCTGCCGCAGCGCCAGGTGTCGCTGGTCTGGTCCGCGCCCGACGCGCTGGCCGCCGAGCTGAGGCGCGACCCCGCGCAGCTGACGCAGCGCGTGCAGCAGGCGCTGCCCGAACTCGGCGCGCAACACCTGGGCGGCTTGCGCGCCGTCGGCGAAGTCGGCGGCTGGCCGCTGCTGCAGCAGCGAGCGCACAGCCTGGTCGGCGACGGCGCGGCGTTGCTCGGCGACGCCGGCCACGTCGTGCATCCGATGGCCGGGCACGGGCTGAATCTCGGCCTGCAGGACGTGCAGGCGCTGGCCGCGGTGCTCGCCGCGCGCGGCGCGCAATCCTGCGCCGACGCCAGGCTGCTGCGCCGCTACGCGCGCGCGCGCGCCGAACAGGTGCTGGCGCTGGAGCTGGCCACCGACGGCCTGCACCGCCTCTACGCGCCGGCCTGGCTGGCGCCCGTGCGCGCGCTCGGCCTGTCGGCCGCCGATCATCTGCCTTCGGTCAAACGCTGGCTGGCAGGCTATGCTTCGGGGTTGGGCGTGCTGTCGTGAGCCGCCTCGGGGGCCGCGCACGCCGTGCGGTCGACGGAGCAAACACATGAAATTTCGTTCGTTGATCGCAGCCGCGACCCTGGCGCTGGCCACCGTCGCTTCCCATGCGCAGAACGTCACCGACCTTCGCGCGGCGTTGCGCAAGGTCATGCCGAACCTTCCGGCCGACGCGCGGATCATCAAGACGCCTTACGACGGACTGTACGAGGTCGATTTCGGCAGCCACATCTTCTATACCGACGCGCAGGGGCGCTATCTGTTCGCCGGCGAAATCCTCGACACCAGCACCGGGGTCAACGTGACCCAGAAGCGCATCGCCGAGCTCAACCGCGTGCCGTGGAAGGACCTGCCGCTGAAAGACGCGTTCACGGTCGTCTACGGCAACGGCAAGACCGAGATCGCGGTCTTCGAGGATCCGTACTGCCCGTACTGCCACCGGCTCGAGAAGACGCTGGAGGGAATCGGCAACATGACCGTGCACGTCTTCCTGTTCCCGGTCATTCGCCCGGATTCTCCGGCTCGCGCGCGAGACATCTGGTGCAGTCCCGACCGCGGTCGGGCGTGGCAGGCCTGGATGGACCACCACAAGGCGCCTGCGCCCGCTCCGGCCCGCTGCAAGGCCGAGGCGCTGGAGGCCAATCTGGCGCTCGGCCAGCGTCTGGGAATCGAGAGCACGCCGACGATGTTCCTGCACAACGGAACGCGCATGACCGGCGCGGTCGACGCCGCCGACATCCGCAAGGCGCTGGCGCAACCGTGACGCCGCGGTGGCGGCCGCTGCGGCCGGCCGCGTTGCACAGCGGGATCGCGCGCTGGCTCGGTGAGCGCGGCTCGTTGACCGCGCTGCTGCGCGCGCATTGCCGCAGTTTCGGCCTGCACGCGCTGCGGCACGGCGTCGGGCCGGCGCAGGCCGGGGATCCGGGGCGCGGCGCGGCGCGGGTCTGG
>JAJZHS010000339.1 GCA_021798395.1 Pseudomonadota bacterium | reverse complement strand
CCTGTCGCTGGGCGCGGCCGCCGGCGTCGACCCCGCGCATCTGGACCAGCTCGAGGAGCTGGTCGAGCGCGTCGAGCCGTGCCGCGTGTCCGACCACGCCAGCTTCGCGCGCGGCGTGCTGCGCGACGCGCGCGCGGTGCACGCCAACGATCTGCTGCCGCTGGCCTTCACCGACGCCCAGCTGGCGATTCTCGTCGCCAACGTGCAGCGCGTGCAGGAGCGCCTGCGCCGGCCGCTGCTGGTCGAGAACCTGAGCAGTTACCTAGGGTGGCGCGAGGCCGACTGGAGCGAGCCGGCGTTCTTCGCCGAACTCGGCCGCCGCAGCGGCTGCGGCGTGCTGCTCGACGTCAACAACCTGATGGTCAACGCGAAGAACGCGAAGGCCGCCGACCCGCTGCGCAGCGTGTGCGACTGGATCGACGAACTCGCAGCGCTGGCCCCCGCGAGTCTGGTCGGCGAAATCCACCTGGCCGGGCACAGCGAGCAGGGCGAGCTGGTCGTCGACGATCACGCCGACGTCGTCTCGCTGCCGGTGTGGATGGCCTACGCGCACGCGCTGCGCCGCTTCGGCGGCGTGCCGACCCTGATCGAGTGGGACACCGACCTGCCGGCGCTCGACGTGCTGCTCGGCGAGGCGGCGCAGGCGCAGGCGCTGCTCGACGAGCGCGCGCGGCACCCACTCCACGCTTGGAGCGATCGCATGCGCAGCGTGAATGCGGACGTGGCGCGATGCGGCGAGGAAGCCGGCGGGCAGCGCGGGGGCCGTGCCGCCGACGCCGCTTGGCGACAGGAAGCGCAGCGCCAGCAGCAGCTGCTCGACGCCTTGTTCGCGGGCGAGAGCGCGGCGCCGCGCGACGCCTTGCCCGGCTGGCCGCGCGGCATCTCGGCCTACCGCGCCAACGCCGCCGCGCACGCGGCCGACGCGCTGCGCGCGCAATACCCGATGGTGCTGGCGATGCTCGGCGGCGACGCCTTCGACGCGCTGGCCGCCGCGCACTGGCGCGACTGCCCGCCGACGCGAGGCGACCTGGCACGTTTCAGCGACGCGTTCGCGCGCTGGCTGCGCCAGCGCGACGACCTTGCCGCGTGGCCGTGGCTGGGCGACTGCGCCGTGCTCGACCAGGCGTTGTGGCAGGTGCAGTTCGAGCCACCGGCGGCGCTGTCCGACGCCGACCTGCAGCGCCTGGCCGCGGCCGACCCCGACGCGCTGGCGCTGCGCCTGGCGCCGGCCACGCGGCTCGTCGAGTCCGACTGGGCGGTGGTCGCGCTGCGCGCGCTGCACGCAACGGCCGAGCCCGACGTCGATGCCGTCGCCCGCGCGCTGCGCGCCGGCGCGCAGGCGGCGTGGGTCTGGCGCCAAGGCTACGACACCCGCTGCATCGCGCTCGACACCGGCGGCGTGCGCTGGATCCGTGCGCTGCGCGAGGCGCCGACGCTGGGTGCCGCGCTGCAGCGCGCCGGCGACGACTTCGACGCCGGCGCGTGGCTGGGCGACGCGGTTCGCGCCGGCTGGATCGACGGCGTCGACGCCGTCACGACACAGGAGACTTCGAAATGATCAAACGCACCCTCGCCGCGACGCTGTTCGCGGCCTGTACCGGATGGGGCGCGGCACACGCCGCCGCGCCCAGCGTCGCGCAACTGGCCGATGCGATGCTGCAGCAGATCGGACAGACCACCGCGGCGACGCTGGGCCACGGTCCGCGCGTGGTCGACGTGTTCTTCGACCCCAACTGCCCGTACTGCCACGAGCTGTACGACGACCTGCAGCCCTGGGTCGGCAAGCAGGGCCTGCAGCTGCGCTGGATTCCGGTGGCGGTGCTGGCGCCGAGCAGCGCGGGCAAGGCCGCCGCGCTGCTGCAGGCCGCCGACCGCGCCCGGGCGCTGGCGCGCAACGAGGACGACTACGACGAGAACCCGCGCGCCGGCTCGGGCGGCGGGCTGGTGCCGGCGGCGCAGGTGACGCCGGCCACCCGCGCCGAGCTGGCGCGCAACCTGAAGGTGCTGCACGCCGCCGGCGCCTACTTCGCGTTCCCGTTGATGGTCTGGCGCGACAAGTCGGGGCAGGCGCAGATGTTCCTCGGCGCGCCGCACGACGCGGCGCAGCTCGCCGCGCTGCTGGCGACCGTGCGCTGACGCGGGAGCCGGAGATGCAGCGTGGCGGCATCCGGCGGTGGGCGGGCCGCGGCCTGGCGCGCTACCTGTCGGCGCCGACTCGCCCGCCGACGCGCATTGCTTCATCGAGGCCGACGTGGTCGACGGCGTGCGCACGGTCGGCTTCGACGAGTTCGCCGGCTACGGGCTGCGCATCTGTCGTCCGCGCGGACTGAGCGCGGCGGATGCGCAGGCGGTGATCGACGCCGCAAGGCAACGCGTCGGCCACCGCTACGACCTGCGCAACATCGTCGACCTGCTGCGCTACCTGTGGCCGACACCACCGGTTCCCGGGCACCTGCGCCGCCGCCTGCTCGCGCTGGGCAGCGGCGACCCGACGCGGGCGATCTGTTCCAGCCTGATCGCGCAGTGCTTCCAGTCGGTGCGCTACCCGATCCTGCCGCGCGTCGAGCAGGTGCAGGACGACCCGTATTGCAGCGCCTGCCTGCGCGAGCAGTGGCATATCCGCCACCACAGCCTGTTCGTGCCGGCCGACTTCGACCTGTCGCCGTATTTCGAGGTCGTCAAACCGCCGGCGCTCGACGTCGATTACCGCGCGCTGCCGTGGCGCTGAGGCGCTGCGGGCGTCAACGGTAGCGCGCGACGAAGCCGCGGTCGATCGAGTCCTTCCAGCGCATCGCCCAGCGTCCGGCTGCCGCCAGCTGGCCGCGGCTGGCGATCGCACTGCCGTCGGCAGTGTTGAGCAGCACCAGCAGCCGGTGCTGCGGCCGGTACGCGCGCAGCGTCCGCCCGGCAAGCGCCGCGGCGACGTTGTGCGCCAGCACCGGGCCCATGCGCACCGAGTACACGCCGGCCTTGGCCAGCGGCGGGTCGAACGCCGCGCAGTCGCCGACCGCGAACAGCCA
>JAJZHS010000035.1 GCA_021798395.1 Pseudomonadota bacterium | reverse complement strand
GATGCCGGTGATCATGATGTCGGGGCACGGCACCATCGACAACGCGGTCGAGGCCACGCGCATCGGCGCGATGGCCTTCCTCGAGAAGCCGATCGCGCTGCAGAAGCTGCTGCGCGCGGTCGAGCAGGGGCTGAGCAAGCCGGCGCCGAAGCCGCGCGCGGCGCTGGCGCCCGCCGCGCCAGCCGCGCCCGCGGTCCCGGTCGTTCCGACGGCGCACGTTCCGGTGTCCGAGCAGTCGTTCGCGCTCGACCGCCCGCTGCGCGAGGCGCGCGACGACTTCGAGCGCGCGTACTTCGAGTTCCACCTGGCGCGCGAAGGCGGCAGCATGACCCGCGTGGCCGACAAGACCGGGCTCGAGCGCACCCACCTGTACCGCAAGCTCAAGCAGCTCGGCGTCGACTGGGGGCGCACCACGCGCCGCTTGCCGTCGGGCGAAGACGACACGCATTGAGCCGCGCCGCACTGGCGCAGGCGTTTGCGAGTTTGCTATGATTGAAAGCTTCACGCCGGCGTGCCCGCACGCACACCGGCAAGCCGTGCCCGAGAACACGGCCAGGTAGCTCAGTTGGTAGAGCAGCGGACTGAAAATCCGCGTGTCGGCGGTTCGATTCCGTCCCTGGCCACCAGAATACATCCAACGTTTTCAACACGTTATATGTTTTTTTAGAGCCAGGCGCGAGCGACGTTGCGCGAATCTGGCAGCACGTCTGGCACAACGGCGTGCGCAGCACCCAACCCCCGGAGCCGACACAGCGATGCGCGATGCATCACGCGTGCGCGTGGCCGCAAGGCGCGCGCCGTCGTGGCGTGCAGGGGTGTTGCTCGGGGATAAAGCCCGTAAACACCGGCACGAATCCGCCTCACTACACGCAACTCCTTTCAACTTGGTGTTGCTGTGAACCACGACGTTGTTGTTTCCCAAGCGGCCTTGGCCGCCATCGCCCCCGCCGCCCCGTTTCGCGAAGGCTCAGGCTGGGCACTGCGCGCGACGGTCGCCGGCAAGCGCCTTTACCTCAGCGGCCACCCCAGCGCGCGCGATGCGCTCAACGAACTGGCGCGGCTGAAGGCTCGCAGCCTCGAAGCCGGCAAGGCCGCCGGGCACGGCCCGCGCCAGACCACGCTCGCGCAGGCGCTGCTCGACTACGCGCTGGAGCGGCGGCCCTTCCTCAAGGGCGCCGACCAGGAGGCACGGCGCATAAACCGGTAGCGAAGCATTGCCCGGTCATGGAGCTTATGGATTGAGTCAGTCATCGTCTTGATCCTTCGATTGCGCCGCGCTACGCCACATGGCGTTCCGGGCGGCGCGAAGCGCTGAGACAACCCTTCGCCGATGGCTCACCACGCCGCATGGCGCGGCTGCCCGGCGTCAACTATCGTGAGCGAGAGGCAAAGGGCCACTGCGCCATGCTGTGCATCGGCGAAAGGCGTCCAGGGGTGAACAGGCGCAGGTCTTCGCAGTGCGCGAAGCCGTGCCGCTCCTTAGCGGCGTATGAAGGCGCTCGACGCCGCGCAGGTGAGGCGGCGGAGCGAAATTGCAGGGATGGTGACGGTGTCGTGGTTCACAGCGCACCTCCTTGGTCGGCGCGCCGTGAGCCGCAGTCCTGATCGGTGTAAATGTCAAATTCGGGGTGCCGCGTCGGCGCCACCGGTGCTTACATCTGATCTGCGCGTGCTCGACCGAGGCGAAGGCAGTCCTTGTCCACGGAGTTTTGGGGCAGGAACATTAACGAGGCCTTGGTAGCCCTCCTTAAGCTGAAACCGATCACCGCGCCATCGCTTCCCCTCCGCGCGAAGCCTGACACCGCCCATGCGGTGGCGGACGCACCGAAGGTTTCGGAACGTGACGGCAGGTTGCTGCAAGAGCAGGCTTAGACTGGGACGCTCCTGATGGTGCGGGCTCTGGTGCCTCGCGAAGTTGGTGACCTGGATCAGCCGCTGGTCGCCGATCGTGTAGCGCTGGATGAGCGCGTGGTCGTGCAGGTCCTGCAGCAGCGCGTCGACGTCGCAGTGGTCGCAGGGCAGCAGTTCGATCATCAAAAAATTAGGTGCCCACGAAAACGGGTCAACTCCACGCACGCGCGGCGACCAGTTCGTGCGCGATCGCGAACGCGTCGGCCAGGGCGGCGTACTCGGCTTTCACAGCCGGCTCGGCCAGCAGCTCGGCCTTCATCTGCTTCAGCGTCTTCAGCGTCTTCATCGCGTGGCCTCCAGGCGTTTGCACGAGGTCAGGCCGCGGCGTGCTCGAGCTCAGCCGGCGCGCGCTTGACCTTCGTCGGCGCCCACGCCTTTCGGGCCTGCCACAGGTCGTAAGCAGTCTGCTGCGCCAGCCAGACGTCGGCTCGGCCACCGCGGTCGACACCGAGCCACGCCTCAATGCGCAGCGCCATTTCGGTCGAGACAGCGCCGCGCCCGTTGAGCACGCGCGACAGCGCCTGGCGCCCGACACCGAGTTGCTCGGCCGCTTCGGTGACCGTCAACCCCAGCGCCGGCAGCACGTCGTCGCGCAGGGTCAGCCCCGGATGGGGCGGGTTGTACATGCGGGTCATGGTGGGTGTTCCTGGTTCGGTGATGCCTGCGCGGTCAGTGATAGTCCTGGTAGTCGACGAGAATCGCGTCCTCGCCGTCGAAGGTGAAGGTCATGCGCCAATTGCCGCTGACCCAGATCGACCAGTGGTCGGCCAGGTCGCCGCTGAGCTTGTGCAGCCTCCAGCCCGGCACGTCCATGTCCTTGGCGGACTTGGACAGGTCAAGCCTGATCAGCTGGCGCTGCAGCTTGGACGCGTGAGCCGCCTTGATTCCCGCCTTGCTGCCGCCCTCGAAAAACGCCTGCAGGCCCTTGTGACGGAAGGTCTTGATCATGGCTCAATTGTAGTGCGTCGCACGACACGCGACAAAGCGGGGCTCGCTCGACCCCGGGGGCGCTGCCACGCATCACGCCGCGGCGCCGTGGATCGGCGTCACGTTGTCGGCCCGCACGGTGTTGAGCAGGTCGAGCAGCGCCTGCAGCGCGGCGCGCTTCTCTGGCATGTAGTCGTGGTCGTCGTAGTGCCGATCCTGCACACCGCCGAGACCGTGGCTCTGGAGCTGAGCGCGCACCTCGCCGCCGATGCCCAGCGACGCCAGTGCGGTCTCGACGCCTGAGCGTAGGCGCTTGGGCTCGAAGCCCTCGATCTTGTCGCCGACCGCGTCGACCTCGATCTGGTAGAACGCCTCAGGCGAGACCACCCGCTTGCCGATGGTGAACACGTCCGGGCTGCCGGTGAACGTGGCCAGCGCAGTTCTGGCGTCGTCGAGCAGCGGCACCGAGTGCCGGCGCGCCTCGGCTCGGCGTCCTTTTCCGTCGCGCAGCACGACGTACTGGGCGTGGACGTCCTCGCGCTGCAGCCGCAGCAGCTGCGCGATGCGCTGGCCGCCGGTCAGGATGTGCAGTCGCATCAGCGCTCCGGTCGTGCCTTCGGTCGCCTGGGCGATCGACCAGAAGGTGCGCAGCTCGGCCGCGGTCATCGGCCGCTTGTCGGCGCGCGCCGGCGTGGCGCGGATCGTGGCGAGCGGGTTGGCCGTGACTTTGAACGCCTCGAACTTCACCGGGATGTTCGGATCGGTGGCTGCCATCATGGCCGTGCGGAATGCCGCATGCGCGTAGCTGCGCACCTTCCCGGGCTCGCGCACCTTGCCGGCCTCGTGCAGCTTGCGCAGTCCCGTGACGAAGTCGACCGCGGTGGCGGCGTGGGCTGGCTTGGTGGCCAGGTCTTCATTGGCAGCCAGGAATCGCTTGAGCGTCAGCTCGGCGTCACGCGCGTCGACCTTCTCGCGCTGCTTGAGCAGATCGGTGTACGCCGTGAACAGCGCGTCGACGGTCTGCGCCAGCATCGATTCGGCCAAGGCCTTGCGCTGCTTGCGCTGCGCGGCGAGCTCCCGGCGCTGCGCGGCCAGGCCGCCGCTCTCCCGGTTGCCATGGTGCTGCAACGCCAACTCGACCGCCTTGGCGCGCGCGCCCGCCAGCGACAGGCCGCCGGCCTTGCTCAGTCCCAGCGCGCGCGGCGGGCTGCTCGGGTCGAACGCGCCGATGCGCACGCGCGCCTCTTGACCGTCGACCTTGCAGCGGTAGTACAGCGCCACCGCGCCCACGGCGTCGACGCGCGCCTGCAGCGCACCGCCCTTCTGGTCGTCCGAAGTCGTCCGCGAAGGTTTGCTAGCGTGCGATTGCCAGACGCCAGTTTTGCGGACTGAAAATCCGCGTGTCGGCGGTTCGATTCCGACCCTGGCCACCACGATTCCACGCCCAACCCCTCTCGGTTGGGCGTTTTCTTTTCCGGGTTCCACACACCACGGGGGGGTCCGGGCCATTCTGCATGTGCCGACGGTCGGTGGACAGCGGGATGGGGGCCTTCAAACCGAAGCGGTGACGTTTCGCTGCACGATGGACGGCCTGTACCTCGCGCCGGGCGACATCCTCCAGACCAGCGACCCGGCCCCCGCGCGGGCATGCGCATGGGCGGGCGGATGCTGAACGTGTCGAGCGACCTGCTGAGCCTCACGCTCGACGCGCTGCCGCCGACATCCAACGGAGTCTCGGCGCAGGTACTCCTACCCGATGGGGACCCTGGCGACGCGGGCGATGACCGGCGCCAACGGGGCTCAGATCGTGCTCGCCGCGAGCGCTACCGCAGACGCCCGGGCCCGGCGCGCTGGTCCTGCTGAGCGACGCACAGGTGAGCACCTCACGCACGGTTGCACGCGTCCAGTCACGGCCAAGGTCGGTGCGGCTGCCTTCGGCGTTGAGCCGCGCGGCGATCTCCGACTCGGACCGGCCATCGTCGATGAACCAGCGGTAGATCCGCTGCACGGTCGCCACTTCGCTGTCGGGGCCGGGAACGAGGATGACCCGATCGGTCTGTAGGCTTTTGTGCTCGCCGCGTGCAAGTTCGCTCTTGACGCTACCGCCCTGGTCGATCAGCACGCGCCGCAGGCCGTAGCCCGCGGGGCCACCCTGGCGGAAGCCCAACTCGATCAGGCGGCACTGGCCGGCGAACACCTTGGCGAAGAGTTCGCGGCTGTATTCGCCGGCCATCGCGCGTTTGACGCCCTTGACGATGGTGGACACCGGCGGGCCTGGCGCCCATCGATGCGCAGCCCGCTCTTGCCCTCGTCGGCGTAGGTGCGCACGATCTCGATGTTGCGACGAGCCGCGTACTCACGGATTTTGTCGGCCTGGTTCTCCGTCGAGTACTGCTGGTGCTCGGTGGACATCCGGACGTACTCTGCGGCACGCAGGGGTGGAACGGTCTCATCTGGCAGGACACGCGGTAGCGAAGGGCATGGATCGCGACACTCCCGAGGGCGCGAGGTGCACGGTATCGCCCAGGGCGCAACCTGTCGATCATGTCCTCTCTTTGCACATGTCCATCTTGCACGGACACGTCACGCAGAGCGGCGCGATCTCGACGACCCACGAATCGCCGTTTTCCCTCGGAAACGCAGGGTGCCGCGTGATGCGGTACAGGCCGGTTGGCAGATCGCACGCATCCATCTTTGCAAGATCGCCGGCTCGGCCCTGATTCCGCGACCGCTGCCGCTCGCGGTTACGCTGCACATAGTCGGGCTGGGTCTCGCGGTAGTCGCGCCAGTAGTCCGGATTGCGCTGCGACCACGCCTGCTGGGCGGCGCGCTGGTTGTCCCGGTAGTCGGGATCGGACTGGAGCTTGGCCCGCTGCCACCGACGCTTGCGGGCACGCTGGCAGCCGGGCGCAGAACAGTATGCTTGCTCGGGAACTTGCGGGCGGGGTGCGAAGGGCTTGCCGCAGCAAGCGCAGTGTCGGGCCATCGTCGGGATCTCCATGCAAAGGGGTGCTGGAAACCGCGACGGCACTGCTGCCGCGCCCGCATGCGGGGTACGCTTGACCTCAATCCGTCGGTGGGGCGTTCTCTTCGTTCGGGGTGTGCACCCAGTGGCACGGGTTCCTATTCATCGGTTGTTATTGACATGTACCGATGTTATGGAACAATATGCCGGATCATGGACACAACCGCTGACAAGCTGCTGGAGCTGGTGCGCATGCAGGGACTTTTGCGCCCGCACGATCTAGCCGCGCTGGGCATCCCTCGGGTGGCTCTGACGCGGGCGGTGCGGCGCGGGCAACTCGAGCGCGTCGGGCGCGGCCTGTACGGCCTCGTGGCGCGTCCGGTGTCGGCACACGGGACGCTGGCCGAGGTCGCCCGCCGCGTCCCGAAGGGCGTGGTGTGCCTGCTGTCGGCGCTGCGCTTCCACGACCTGACGACACAGGCTCCGTTTGAGGTCTGGCTGGCCATCGACAACAAAGCCGCCACCCCGAAGCTGGACTACCCGCCGCTGCGCCTCGTGCGCTTCTCCGGTGCAGCACTGACCGACGGTGTGGAGGAACACATCGTGGACGGCGTCACCGTCCGCGTCACGGGCGTCGCCAAGACCGTGGCCGACTGCTTCAAGTACCGCAACAAGATCGGCCTCGACGTGGCGCTGGATGCGCTGCGTGATGCGTGGAACGCCAAGCGCATGACCAGCGACGAGATCTGGCATTACGCCAAGATCGACCGCGTGGCCAACGTGATGCGCCCCTACCTGGAGAGCCTGGCATGAACGAACCAGACCAGGGCAGGCGCAATGTCGCCGCGTCGGTTCGTGCCCCGCTGCTCAACAAGGCCCGTGCCGAAAAGCTCGACTTCAACCTGCTGCTGACCCGCTATGCGCTGGAGCGGATGCTGTACCGCCTGAGCGTTTCGGAGCAAGGCGGCCAGTTCCTGCTGAAAGGCGCACTGCTGTTCGACCTCTGGTTCGACCTGCCGCATCGCCCGACGCACGACGCCGACCTGCTGGGCTTCGGCTCCGCCGACATTCCGTACTTGGAGAACCTATTCCGCGAAATCAGCCAAATCGCCAGCGACGACGGCATCGTGTTTCAGGCCGATAGCGTGAAGGCCGCCGAAATCCGCAAGGAGGCCAACTACGCGGGCGTCCGCGTGACGATGATCGGCCTGCTCGATGGCGCGCGCTGCCCGGTGCAAATCGACATTGGCTTCGGCGACGCCGTCACGCCCGCGCCGGAGAACGTGCAGTACCCGGTCATCCTCGATGGCATGCCGCAGCCGCAACTGCGGGCCTATCCCCGCTACACAGTCGTCGCCGAAAAACTCGAAGCGATGGTCAAGCTCGGCATCCTCAACAGTCGGATGAAGGACTACTTCGACCTATGGGTCCTGGCTCGACATTCCGACTTCGATGGCGCGGTGCTGGCGACTGCCATCCGCGCCACCTTTGAGCGCCGGGACACGGGCATCCCGTCCGGTGCGCCGTTGGGCCTGACCGACGAGTTCGTTCTGGACAAGCAGAAGACCAAACAGTGGCAGGCGTTCCTGCGCAAGAACGCACTTGACAAGATGTCCCTGGCAGCCGTGGTCGACGACCTTCGCAGCTTCCTCTTGCCGGTGCTGTCGGCCGCTGCGGCTGGTGGCGTCCATGACCACCCGTGGCGCGCCGGTACCGGATGGCAGACGCCATGAACCTGACAGACCTGTTGTGTCGTGGAGCAAAGGAACATGATCATCGAATCAATCTACCTCGGCGACCAACTGGCCCGGGGTATCGAAATGTCACGGTGCGTCGGCATCGATCACCATGCGTGGACAAACTCAAGTTCGACGACGAACCGGTTGATACCGCACTGCGCTTCCTGCGCTATTTCATCTTCAGCGGCTACGACGTAGACGTCTTGCGGGAGGATGAGATCTACGGTTGACTGACCAAGAATGAGGCCGTATGTGGTTACGCCAAGGATCCCCTCGGTTTCGCCAAGGAGTTGGTTTCGGCGGCGTCCGCCTACGAGCATTTCCTCACAGGCAAGGACCAGAAGGGCGAGGCCAACCGCTTCCTGCAGAACATGCAATGTCTCGGCGGCAAGGCGGCACGTCAGCACTTGATTCTGCTACTCGCCGGACGACATCTGTCCGGCGATTTATTTGACCGGCTCTGCCAAGAGGTCGAAAACCTTTTCTTCTGCTACGTGATCACCCGCGAGCCCACGCGCGACTTCGAACGGGATTTTCCACGTTGGGCGGCTGAACTGAGGCGCGTGCGGACTTCTGAGCAGTTCGGCAAATTCGTTATCGACAGGTTTGCAAGTGCTCGATCCGGCTTGTCTGCAAGGTTCGAAGATGCCATGCGTCGCCTGACGTCGGATTCCGTGCAGAAGTACCGGCTTCGCTACATATTGGCCAAGCTAACCCAGTTCATCGAACTAGAGGCCTACGGTGAAACTGAAGGAACTCGTTGGCTTAGCCGATACATCAGCGGCGGCTACGAGATCGAGCACATTCTTCCGGAAAATCCGAGCAACGATTCCATATACGAATTTGGTTCAGGTGATCTGGATGAACTCGCACAACGGCTGGGTAATCTGGTTTTGGCGGAAAAATCCATCAATGCGTCTCTCGGCAACCAGGCATACTCGAAGAAACGACCGGTCTACCTCCAGTCGCAGTTGCTTCTGACGCGCTCGCTGGCGGAACGGCCAAAAGTTGGATCCAGTACTCGCATCGATCAGGCGGTTGCCAATCTGTATCCGTTCGATCAATGGAATGCCGCGTCCATTGAGAAGCGGCAGCAGGACCTTGCCGGTCTTGCCCGCCGAACCTGGGATATCTCTGGCACGGCCTCCGGCGCGGGTCTGCCGAGCGCAACGGCATGCGCCACCGAGTTGACCGATCAATGAGACATCAGGACTCGGTGTTGGAGGAAATGTGCGGGGACAGCCAGACTCCACCCGGATGCCCGCATCGTACATAATCACGCCTACGATGCGCCTTCCTGTGTGGCAGGCTGGTTTCCTCTAGCTGGGAACCACACCACCAGAATTCAAGCCACAGCTCGCGCTGTGGCTCTTCGTTTGGGCAACCGCGAGTGGCCGTCGGCGGAACCTGCGTCCCTGCATCCATTGACCGATGCCGGGCGAACGGCCAACGCAGCCGCACACGGAGCGCGCCGCCGCGCTATGCTCGGCCCACGATGACCGCCCGAGAAGACGCCGGCGCCGACGCGCGCCGTTTCGTACGCGCCCACCCGAACGGCGTGCTTTCGACCCTGTCGCAGCGCCACGGTGGAATGCCGTACGGGTCGATCGCGCCGTTCGTGCTCGACCACGCCGGATGTCCGCTGGTGCTGGTTTCCGACCTGGCCGAGCACACCCGGAATCTCGACACCGACTCCCGCTGCAGCCTGCTGGTGCATCCCTGTGCGGCCGACGCGCAGGCCGCGGCGCGCGTGACCCTGCTCGGCCGCGCCAGCCGCTGCGGCGACAAGGCCGCGCTGGGTCCGCGCTACCTGCGCTACGTGCCCGCCGCGGAGGGGCACTTCGCGTTGCCGGATTTCCATTTCTGGCGCATCGAGCCGGAGGCGATTCGCGTCATTGCGGGCTTCGGCCGCGCGCGCTGGGTCGACGCGAAGGCGTTCGCTCCGGCGCCCAATCGCGTCGCCGAGACCGAGGAGGCGATCGTCGCGCTGTGGAACGCGACGCGCGCCGACGCGCTTCGCGCGTGCGCGCGGCGCCGCGGCGCGCCGGCTGCGCAGCGGGCGCGCCTGCTCGGCGTCGACGTCGACGGCTTCGACCTGCTCGCCGACGACGCCCAACTGCGCGTGGAGTTCCCGAACCCGGCGCCCGACGGCGACGCGGCGCGCGCCGCGCTCGACGCACTTTGCCCCGAGGAGACCCGATGACGCTGGACCTGAGCGATCACGACGCCTGCGCGCTGGCCGCGCTGATCCGTCAAGGCGACCTCGCCGCCGGCGAGGTCCTCGACTGGGCCCTGGACCGCGTCGACGCGCTGAATCCGCGGCTCAACGCGGTGGTGTTCGACTGGCGCGAACGCGCGCGGGCGCAGCTGCGCGACGCGCCGAGCGGGGCCTTCGCCGGGGTTCCGTTCCTGATCAAGGACATCGGCCAGGACATCGCCGGGCTGCCGTCGACCTTCGGCTCGCGCGCGCTGCGCGACCTGCGCGCTCCGGCCACGTCGTCGCTGGTGCGGCGCTGGATCGACTCCGGCCTGCTCGTCATCGGCAAGACCAACGTTCCCGAGTTCGGCCTCAAGGCGGTGAGCGAGAGCGCGCTGTTCGGCCCCTGCCGCAATCCCTGGGACCCCCGGGTCAGCCCCGGCGGTTCGTCGGGCGGCGCGGCCGCCGCGGTGGCCGCGCGGATCGTCCCGGCGGCCGGCGCGTCCGACGGCGGCGGCTCGATCCGCATTCCGGCCGCGTATTGCGGCCTGGTCGGCCTGAAGCCTTCGCGCGGCCGCGTCAGCGAAGCTCCGCTGGCGGGCGAATACTGGGACGGCGCCGTCGCCAGCCACGCGCTGACGCGCAGCGTGCGCGACTGCGCTGCGCTGCTCGACGTGGCCGCCGGCGCCGAGCCAGGCGACCCCTTCGTCGTGGCGCCGCCGGCACGGCCTTACGCCGACGAACCCGGACTCGATCCCGGACGGCTGCGCGTCGGCGTGACCGCCGAATCGCCGCTGGGCATGCCGGTGCACCCGGACATGCGCAACGCGGTCAACTCCGCGGCCGCGCTGCTGCAGGACCTCGGCCACCACGTCGAGCCGGCGTCGCCGCGCGTCGACGGCGAGGCGCTGGCGCACGCCTACATCACCATGTACTACGGGCAGACCGCGGCGATGCTGCGCACGTTCCGCGACGCGTGCGGCGCGCGCGCCGCCGAACTGGAGATCGACACCCGCGCTCTGGTCGCCATCGGCCGCGCGCTGCCGGCGGCCGATTACGCGTTGCAGCGGCAGCGCTGGAACCAGTTCGCGCGCGCTCTGGGCGCGTTCCACGCCGATTACGACGTGCTGCTGACGCCGACCACCGCGCAGCCGGCGCCGGCGATCGGCGAACTCGACACCCCGGCGCCGCAGCGCGCGCTGCTGCGCGCGCTGCTGTCGCTCGGCCTGGGCGGACTGCTGCGCCACAGCAGCGCGGTCGACGAACTGGCGCGCCACAGCCTGGCGCGCACGCCCTTCACCCAGCTCGCCAACTTGACCGGGGTACCGGCGATGTCGCTTCCGCTGCACTGGAGCGCCGACGGCATGCCGGTCGGCGTCCAGTTCCAGGCCGCGTGGGGCCGCGAGGACCTGCTGCTGCGCCTGGCCGCCCAACTCGAGCGGGCGCGCCCGTGGGCTGACCGGCGGCCGCCTCCCCGCGCCGGCGCGCAAGGCCCGGGGGCGACGGCGTGAGCGGCGGCGCGCGCAGCACCGCCAACCTGTACGCGCTCGGCGCGATTGCGCTTTGGTCCAGCCTGGCGACGCTGGTCGTGCAACTGCCGCGCGTTCCTCCGCTGCTGCTCACGGGGCTGGCGCTGGTCATCGGCAGCGTGCCGGCGTGGCCCTACGCGCGGCGCTGGCGCGTGGCGCCGCAGGCCCTGCTGGTCGGCGTCGGCGGCTTGTTCGGCTATCACTTCCTGCTGTTCCTCGGTTTGCGCAACGCCCCGGCGGTGCAAGCCAATCTGATCAATTACCTGTGGCCGTTGCTGATGGTGCTGGGCGCGCCGCTGCTGCTGCCGGGAATGCGCCTGCGCCCGCTGCACGTGCTGGCCGCGATGCTGGGCTTCGGCGGTGCGGCGCTGGCGATCCTCGGCGGCCACGCGCTGCAGGGCGGACTGGCCTGGGGCTACCTGCCGGCGTTCGGCGCGGCGCTGTGCTGGGCCGGCTTCTCGCTCGGCAGCCGCTGGCTGCTGCAGCGCGGGCTCGGCTTCCCGACCCCCGCGCTCGGACTGTTCGCACTGCTGTCGGGGCTGCTGGCACTGCTCAGCCACGCCTTGCTCGAGCCCGCGGCGACGCTCGACGCCGCCGCGTGGTGGCGCATCGCCGTGCTCGGTCTGGGGCCGCTCGGGACGTCGTTCTACCTTTGGGATCGCGCGCTCAAGCACGGCGACGCGCGCACCATCGGCGTGCTCAGCTACCTGACTCCGCTGGCTTCGACAACCCTGCTGGTGCTGAGCACCGGACGTGCGTTCGGCTGGAACCTGGCCGCCGCAGCGCTGCTGATCGTCGGCGCCGCGCTGCTGGCGATGCGCGCGTCAGCCTGAGCGCGCCGCGCCGGCGGAGCACGGGCGCAGCCCGCGCAGGTCCGGGAGGAAAACCTCCGTGACCCAGACCGTGGCGCCGCGCAGGACGAACCCCGAGCGCCGCGCCCACAGGTCGGTCGACGCGTCGAGCCCGGCCGCGCGGCACGCCGCGCGCTGCAGCGCTTCACCGCGACGCAGCCGGCAGACCACGATCGGCGTGCGCCGCACCCCGGGCTGCGCGAACACGGCGTCGCCGAGCGGCCGCGTTCCCAGGCCGCGCAGCAGCCGCCACGCGCCGCGCAG
>JAJZHS010000338.1 GCA_021798395.1 Pseudomonadota bacterium | reverse complement strand
GCGCGCCTTGTCGAGCATGGCCTGCGCGCCCTGCAGCTCGAGCAGCGTGCCGACGCCGTCGGCGTAGCGCCGCGCGACGATGCGCTCGGCCTCCTCGGCCTGCTGCACCGCGAGCACGCGGCCGGAGACCTGGTCCGCGGCCAGGCGCGCGCGGCGCGCCGCGTCGTGGATCTGCATCAGCAGCTGGCTGCGCGCGGACTGCAGCTTCAGGCGCAGCGCGTCGCGCGCGGCGGCGGCCTCGTCGATCGCCTGCCGCGTCACGCCGCCGTCGAACACGTTCCAGCTCAGCTGCGCGCCGATGGTGTAGCTGTGCGCGCCGAAGCCCAGGTTCGGATCGTGGGTCTCGACCCGCGCCATGGCGCCGACCTGCGGGTACAGGTCCGAGCGCGCGACTTCGACGCGGCCGCCGGCGGCGGCCACCTGCTCGGCCAGCGCGCGCAACTGCGGGTTGTCGTGCAGAGCGCGGTCGTCCCACTGCGCCGGGGCTCCGGCGGGCATCGTCACGCCCACCGGCGGACCGAGGTCGATGGGTTCGTCGATCGGCAGCCCCAGCACGACGTGCAGGCCGTCCATCGCCTGCGACTCCATGTCGGCGGCCTGGCGCTGCTGCACCTGCACGTTCTCCAGATTGACCTTGGCCGCGAGCAGGTCGCTCTTCAGCACCACGCCCTGCTTGTACAGGTTGTCGACCAGGGTCAGCTGGCTGTGCGCGGCCTGCAGCGCCTGCGCCGCGACCTTGCGGTAGGCGCGCGCGGTGTAGACGCCGTCGTAGGCCTGCAGCACGTGGTCGACGATCTGCTGGCGCGCGGCCTGGTCGCCGGCCTGCGCGGCGCGCAGCATGGCGTCGGCCTGGCGCATGTAGCCCCGCAGCTTGCCGCCGGTGTACAGCGGCAGCTGCGCTTCCAGCCGCGAACTGAAGTCGTTGACCGGAGCCGGATTGTTCAAGCCGTCGGGGGCGACGCTGAGCACGTTCGGGTTGGCCGGATTGAACTGCCCGGCGCCGAAGTCGCCGAAGGTCGCCCCGCGCTGGCCGAGTTTGAGGCCGAAGGCGTTCAGCGCGTCGTTGGTGCGCACCGCGCCGAGGCTGGCGGTCAGCCGCGGCAGCCGCGCGCCGTGCGCCTGCGCGACGCCGGCGCGGGCCTGCGCGATCTGCGCCTGCACCGAACGCAAGTCCGGGTTGCGGTGCAGCGCCAGGTCGACCGCCTGGGCGAAGTCCAGCGTGCGCGACTGGCCCCAGGCCGGCCACGCCGCGCCCAGCGCGATCAGCGCCACCCCGAGCCGTCTTGCGGCGAAACCCCTCATGTCATGCCCCTGTCGAAATCGCGAGTCCGGTGTCGTCACGGCGTGACGCCACGCTTATCCTTTTGACAGTATACGTATACTGTCACCAGTATGCAAACGCGCCGCCGCGGCCGCGGACGCGCGGATAATGGCGACCATGCAGGATTCTTCCCCCGATCGCCGGGCCCGCCGCGGCCGCACCAGGACCGTTGTTGCGCTGCTGGGCTGTGCCGCGCTGCTCGGCTGCTCGCCGGCGCTGAACTGGCGCGAGGCGCACCCGAAAGGCGTCGACCTGATGCTGAACTTCCCGTGCAGGCCGGAGCAGCTGACGCAGCAGGTCGTGCTCGGCGGGCACCCGGCGTCGATGCGCATGACCGGCTGCGTGGCCGCCGGAATGACCTTCGCGCTGGCCAGCGCCGACGTCGGCAGCGCGCAACGGGTGCCGCAGGCGCTGGCCACCTTGCGCGCTTCGGCGCTGGCCAATGTGCACGGCCGGGCCAGCGCGCTGCGCCCCAGCGCGGTGCCGCACGCCACCGCCGGACTGGCCGACGCGGTCGAGATGGACGTCGCCGGCAGCACCGCGCCCGGCGGGAAGCCGGTGCACGAGCACGTGGTGCTGTTCGCGCAGGGCAGCCACGTGTACCAGGCCACCGCGCTGGCCGTCGGCGACGACTACCGCGACGACGCGGCGGCGACGTTCGCCGCGTCGATCCGCCTGTCGGCGCGCTGAACACCTGCCGCCGGCGCATGCTGCAGCGCAGCTGAACCGGTACACTGGGCGGCGCAGCGCGCCGCGCCGCCACCTTTTTTCCGCCACCGTTCCTCTGTCGCCCTCCCGTCCCGATGCCCGGCATCCTGCTCGTCGCCCACGCCCCGCTGGCCAGCGCGCTGCGCGCCTGCGTGGCGCACGTGCACGGAAGCTGCCCGGCGCGGGTCGAAGCGCTCGACATCGAAGCCGACGTTCCGGCCGAGGCGTTCACGCAGCGCGCCGCCGAGGCGCTGGCGCGCGTCGGCGGAGACGACGGCGTGCTGGTGCTGGTCGACGCGGCAGGGGCCACGCCGTGCAACCTGGCGCGCGGTCTGCTGCGCGCCCACGGCGACGTCGCGGTGCTCGCCGGGGTGAATCTGCCGATGCTGCTGCGCGCGGTCTGCTACCGCGACGAACCGCTGCCGAGCCTGGCGGCGCGCGCGCTCGAAGGCGGGCGGCGCGGAATCACCGCGATGGACGACAACGCGCCGGAGGTCACCGCATGCTGAAACGTGAAGTGCTGATCGGGAACAAGCTCGGACTGCACGCCCGGGCTTCGGCCAAGCTGACCAAGCTGGCGTCGGAATTCGCCAGCGACATCTGGATGAGCAAAGGCACGCGCCGGGTCAACGCGAAAAGCATCATGGGGGTGATGATGCTGGCCGCCGGGCAGGGCTCGCGCCTGCTGCTGGAGGCCGAAGGCGACGACGCCGAGCAGGCGCTGGCGAGCATCGCGCTGCTGATCGACGACAAGTTCGGCGAAGGCGAGTGAGCCGCGGCGCGCCGGCCCGCGCAGCGCCGGCGCAGCAATAATCCGACATCAGCCGGGCATACACGTGCAACGCGCGGCGCCGATCATCGGCGCCAGGTCCCGCCGGGACGTCGAAGGAGCCCCGAACATGCTGCGATTCCTGTCCACCCTGACGCGCCGCCCCGCAGCCGCCGCGGCGCTGACGCTGGCGCTGTGCGCGCCGGCGGCGATGGCCGCCGACGCGGTGCCGGCGCC
>JAJZHS010000337.1 GCA_021798395.1 Pseudomonadota bacterium | reverse complement strand
GTGATGCCGCGTGCGGGGAGCGGGTGCGGGCACCTGGGCCGCGTTGCTGCGCTGCTGGCGGGCGCGTGGATCGTGGCCGCCTGCGCGCGGGGGGGCGAGCAGGCACCGCGCCTGCGGCCCGGCGGCGATCGCGACGCGCACGGCTGCATCGGCTCGGCAGGCTACCGCTGGTGCGCGGCGCAGAACGCCTGCGTGCGCCCGTGGCGGGTGGCGAGTTCGACGGCCGAATTCGATGCGCGGTGCGCCGACGCGCGCCGCGACGCGGTGGACTAGAGCACCGGCGGTGGCAGCGCGTCGAGCGGGTCGCGCGGCAGCCAGATGCGCAGCAGCAGGCCGCCGCCGCCGGCGTTGCTCAGCGTCAGCCGTCCGCCCATGCGCGCGATGGCCTTGTTGGCGATCGACAGGCCGAGCCCCGAACCGAGGCCGGCCGTGCGCGCCTGGTCGCCGCGGAAAAACGGCCGCGTCAACAGCGGGATCTGCTCCGGGGGAACCCCGGGGCCGTGGTCGCGCAGGCTCAGCAGCATTTCCTGGCCGCGGCGCGCGAAGTCGACGTCGAGTTCCGAGCGCTGCGTCCCCGGCGTGCGTGCGTAGCGGCGCGCGTTCTCGATGACGTTGACCAGAACGCGCTGCAGTTCGAGCGTGTCGCCGAGCACCGGCGCAGTCTCGTTGCGCGGCAGGCGGATGTCGATGTCGCCGTGCTTGGCGTAATCGGCGGCGATCTTGGCCATCAGGTCGGCCAGGTCGACGCGATCGCGCGCCGGCAGCGCCGTGCTCGCGTATTCCATGAACTTGCTGATGATCGCGTCGGCCTGCTCGATGTCGGAGACGATGTCTTCGCGCGCCTGCGGATCCGGGACGCTGAGTTCGGCCTCCAGCCGCAAGCGCGCCAGCGGGGTACGGATGTCGTGCGAGATTCCGGCCAGCATCAGCGCGCGGTCCTGCTCGAGCTCGTGCAGGGCCTGGGCCATGCGGTTGAAGCCGCGGTTGACCTCGCGCAGCTCGGCCGCGCCCGAGTCCTCGTCGAGTTGCTGGGAGAAGTCGCCGCCGCGCACGCGCGCGATGGCCTGCCCGAGATCGCCCAGCGGCCGGTTGATGAAGCCGGCGATGACTGCCGCGCCGATCATCGCCAGCAGCGTGGCGAGCACGCCGCCGACGACCCAGGTCTGCTCCAGAGAACTGGCCACCCGCGCGCGCTTGACGCGCAGCCAGTACGGGCGGCCGGCGGCGTGGAAGCCGATCCACAGTCCGGCAGCGCCGTCGACGGCGTCGGCGAAGACCAGCGGTTCGCTGGTGTCGCGCAGCACCTCGCGCTGCAGCCGCTGCGAGAAGCTGCCCGGCCGAGGCCGCTGCCAGCGGTCGTCGGGCAGGCGCGGCGACAAGGTGATGTCATGGTCGCGCGCCAGGTCGGCGAGCAGCGCCGCCTGGCCATCGGTGGCGTGGCGCAGCGCCAGGCGCGACAGGTCGACCACGGTCACGATCTCGCGCGCGGTGTAGCGCACCTGATCGGTGCGTTGAAGCATGCGAAAGGCCTGGAACCACGCCGAGATGCTCAGCCAGACCAGCAGCGCGATGAGCGCGAAGGTGCGCCAGTACAGGCGCGTGGACAGGCCGCCGAACAGGCGCCGCAGCGCGGCCATGGGCGACGCCATCACCGTCGGGCGGGCGATCAGTTGTCCTTGCTGTCGGGGACGAACACGTAGCCGACGCCCCACACCGTCTGGATGTAGCGCGGGTGCGAGGGGTCGACCTCGACGATCTTGCGCAGTCGTGAAATGGCCACGTCGAGGCTGCGGTCGAACGCCTCGTAGTCACGACCGCGCGCCAGTTCGGCCAGCCGGTCGCGCGACAGCGGCTGGCGCGGATGGCGCACCAGCGCCTTCAGCATCGCGAACTCGCCGGTGGTCAGGTTGATCATTTCGCCGTCGCGCGACAGCTCGCGCCGGCCGAGGTCGAGGCTGAACGGTCCGAACTCGACGGTCTCGTCCTCGCGCGCCGGCGCCCCGGGCAATTCCGGGTTCGGCTGGCGGCGCAGCACGGCGCTGATGCGCGCGAGCAGTTCGCGCGGATTGAACGGCTTGGGCAGGTAGTCGTCGGCGCCGACTTCGAGGCCGATGATGCGGTCGACGTCCTCGCCCTTGGCGGTGAGCATGATGATCGGGGTGAAATCCTTCGACGCGCGCATGCGCTTGCACACCGTCAAACCGTCCTCTCCCGGGAGCATCAGGTCGAGCACGATCAGGTCGAAGCGTTCCTTCACCATCACGCGCTGCATCGCCTTCGCGTCCTCGGCGACGAAGACTTCGTAGTTCTCCTGCGCCAAGTAGCGCCGCAGCAGATCGCGGATGCGGGAGTCGTCGTCGACGACCAGTATTTTCTTCAGCTTTTCCTGTTGCATATCGGGTGGTGTCGGCTGTTTTGCAGGGCGTTCGGTCGGTGCCGGCCGCGGCGCGTGCGGAAGGGCCCGGCCACGCAACGGGTGCACGCAGCAAATGTAACTGCGTTGCGCCGCCCGCGACAAGCGTGGAACTGCGTCCGGTTGCGTCTGCGGCGGACTGCGTATAGTTCCGGGGATGAGATCATCCGCCCCGCAGCCGCCCGGAGACGCCGCGATCCACGTCGTCGGCGCGCGCCAGAACAACCTGAAGAATCTCGATCTCGACATACCGCTCGGGCGCATCGTCGTCGTCACCGGGGTTTCGGGGTCGGGCAAGAGTTCGCTGGCCTTCGACACCGTCTACGCCGAGGGGCAGCGGCGCTACGTCGAGACCTTCTCGCCGTATGCGCGCCAGTTCCTCGACCGCATGGACCGTCCGCAGGTCGACCGCATCGACGGCATCCTGCCGGCGATCGCGATCGACCAGACCAACCCGGTGCGCACCTCGCGCTCGACGGTCGGCACCATGACCGAACTGGCCGACCACCTCAAGCTGCTGTACGCGCGCGCGGCCACGCTGGTCTGCCGCGGCTGCGGCCGCACGGTGCGGCGCGACACGCCGGCGTCGATCGCCGCCGACCTGCGCCGCCGCGCGGCCGCCGGCGGCG
>JAJZHS010000336.1 GCA_021798395.1 Pseudomonadota bacterium | reverse complement strand
ACATCAGCCTGATCAGCAACAACCGTCCCGGCATCGGCCTGTCGCGCGTCGCGCAGTCGCTGGCATACACGTCGCCGCCGCTGCGCGGCGTGACGCTGAGCGCGCAATACGCGTTCAACGTCGCGCGCTCCGCGCGCCCGCGCGGGGCCGACGCGCCGACGCCGCGCGCCTGGTTGGTCGACGTCAAGCACCAGGCCGGCGCGCTGCTGGCCGGCCTGGCGCACGCGCAGTACCGGAATTTCCGCTATGCACTGCCCGACGATCCGCTCCCGGTGCGAGGCGGCTACCGCATCTGGATGGGCTACGCGCGCTACGACTTCGGTCGCGTGCGCGCGGACGCGATCGTGCAGCGCAACACCGCGGACGACAGCAGCGGGGAACAGACCGTCTGGTCGCTCGGCCTGGTGCTGCCGCGCGGCGCCGCGCGCTGGATGGCGTCGGTCGGCCAGCATGCCAGTTCGATGGCGCCGCTGCCGCAGCACCTGGACACGTCGCGCGCGTGGCAATACGCGCTCGGCTGGCGCTACGGCTTGTCGGCGCGCACCGAGTTGCACGCCAGCTACGCGTGGCTGCGCAACGCCGCCGCCGATGCGACCCATGCCGGAACCAGGCTGTCCCCGGCACCCACCGGAGCCGCCGTCGGCGCCCTTGCGCAGGGCTTCGAGTGCGGCATCACGCATCGGTTCTGAGTGGAGGGCCAAGGACGCTAGGGGCGCGCGCGGCGCGGGGCGGTTAGCATGCTGCTTCGTTGCCGCTGCCCGGCTTGCTGCCGACCCGACCATGCCCGACACCGACTACGCCCGCCTGTTCGCCAACAACCGCCGCTGGGTCGACAGCGTCGGCTTGGCGCGTCCCGACTTCTTCACCGCGCTGGCGAGGCAGCAGGCGCCGAAGTACTTCTGGATCGGCTGCGCCGACTCGCGCGTGCCGGCCAACCAGGTCATCGACCTCGACCCGGGCGAGGTGTTCGTGCACCGCAACGTCGCCAACGTGGTGCCGCACTCGGACCTCAACGCGCTGTCGACGCTGCAGTTCGCGGTCGACGTGCTGCAGGTCCAGCACGTGCTGGTCGTCGGCCACTACGGTTGCGGCGGAATCCGCGCGGTGCTCGACGGTGCGCGCGTCGGCCTGGTCGACAACTGGCTGGGTCATGTCGGCGACGTCATGGAGCGGCACCTGGCCGAACTCGACGCGCTGCCCGACATGACCGCGCGCCACGACCGGTTGTGCGAGCTCAACGCCCTCGAGCAGGCGCGCAACGTGTGCCGCTCGACCGTGCTGCAGGACGCCTGGAGCCGCGGCCAGCAGGTGGTCGTGCACGCCTGCGTCTACGGCCTGCGCGACGGGCTGTTGCGCGATCTCGGCTTCAACGTGCGCGACACGGCGTCGATCGCGCCGGCGTTCGACGCCGCGCTGCGCGCGGGGGTCAGGGCGTCGCCGCCTGCGGCATGAACGCGGCCAGCCGCGGCAGGTGGCTTTGCGCCATCGCGCGGCCGTGTTCGCGCAGGAAGTCGAGGAAGGTGCTGGCCACCACCGAGAGCTGCTTGTCGGCCGGGCGCAGCACGTACCACTGACGCCGGATCGGGAAGCCCTGCACGTCGAGCACGGTCAGTTCGTCGCTGTTGCGCTCCAGCGCCAGAGTGTGTGCCGACAGCACCGCCAGGCCGAGTCCGCCGGCCACGGCGAGCTTGATGGCCTCGTTGCTGCCGAGTTCCATGCGCACGCGCAGCGGCAGTCCGGCGGTGCGGAAGTGGTTTTCCACCGCCAGTCGCGTTCCCGAGCCGCTTTCGCGGATCAGGAAATGCTCCTGCGCCATCCGCTGCAGCGACACCGCGCGCTGCCCGGCCAGCGGGTGCTCGTGCGGCGCGACGACGACCAGCGGGTTGTCGAGGAAACTCTCGGCCTGCACGTCCATCTGCTCGGGCGGCTGGCCGAGCACGTACAGGTCGTCGGCGTTGTCGGCCAGCCGGCGCAGCACCTGGCCGCGGTTGGTCACTTCCAGCGCGACCTCGATTCCCGGGTACTGCTCGAAAAACCGCCCGAGCAGCCGCGGGATGAAGTACTGCGCGGTGGTGATCACCGACAGCCGCAGCCGACCGGCCTTGGCACCCTTGAAGTCGGCGATCTGCATGTCGAAGCGCGCCAGTTCGTCGAACACGTTGCGGCAGCTGCGCTGCAACGCCTCGCCGGCCTGCGTCAGGTAGAGCTTTTTGCCGACCTGCTCGATCAGCGGCAGCCCGACCGTATCGGCGAGCTGGCGCAGCTGGATCGAGACCGTCGGCTGGGTCAGGTGCAGCTCGGCCGCCGCGCGCGTGACGCTGCGCAGCCGCGCGACCGCTTCGAACACCCGCAACTGGCGCAGGCTGGCGTGGCGCATCGGTGGGCTCCGTCTAACCATAGATCAGAGTCTATGGTAGCACCTAAAAAAAACAATTATTTTTTATCGTCCGGCCGCCTTACAGTGCGTCTGCCGACGCCGAGCGGATCGCGCGGACGCGACACCACCACCGAGGAGTTTGAGCCCATGGCCACCAAGACGTACAGCGCCGGCGTGAAGGAATACCGGCAGACCTACTGGGAACCCCACTACACGCCCAAGGACACCGACATCCTGGCGTGCTTCAAGATCACGCCGCAGCCCGGAGTCGACCGCGAGGAGGCCGCCGCGGCGGTCGCCGCCGAGTCGTCGACCGGCACCTGGACCACGGTGTGGACCGACCTGCTGACCGACCTCGACTACTACAAGGGCCGCGCCTACCGCATCGAGGACGTTCCCGGCGACGACAGCTGTTTCTACGCCTTCATCGCCTACCCGATCGACCTGTTCGAAGAGGGATCGGTGGTCAACGTGTTCACCTCGCTGGTCGGCAACGTGTTCGGCTTCAAGGCCGTGCGCGCGCTGCGCCTGGAGGATGTGCGCTTCCCGATCGCGTATGTGATGACCTGCAACGGCCCGCCGCACGGCATCCAGGTCGAGCGCGACATCATGAACAAGTACGGCCGCCCGCTGCTGGGCTGCACCATCAAGCCCAAGCTCGGACTGTCG
>JAJZHS010000335.1 GCA_021798395.1 Pseudomonadota bacterium | reverse complement strand
GGTCTGTACGGCTCGACCGATCCACGCCACACGCCGCCGTCGGCCAGGCGCAGCGCGACGATCTGGCTGCAGCTCGATTGCAGCCCCTGCTTCGCCCGCGAATGCCCCTTGGGCACCTTGGCCTGCCTGCGGGGCATCGCACCGGAGCGCGCATGGGCCGCGCTGCGCGAATTGATCGAAGCGGACTGAAGCTCAACACCGCAGCGCGCAAGGTCATCGCTTCGCGCTGTCCACTCCAGCGCGACAATGGCTTGCAGGAGCGGTCGCGATGGAACTTGAATGGGTCGATGCCTTGCGCTCGGCGGGAGTGGCCGACGATGCGGCGCGCGCCGCGGCCGCGGCGTTGTCGCGCGAGCTCGACCGCCGCGACCCGGGACCAGGCGTTGCGGCGCTGGGTGCCGCGGTCGAGCGCGAATTCACGACGGTGCACGCCAACGTGGCTGCGCTGCGCGCCGACCTCTCGACGCTGCACGACAAGGTCACCGTGCTGCGCTGCGATCTGTCGAAGCTGCACGGCGAGGTCACCGTGTTGCGCGGCGACCTGTCGAAGCTGCACGGCGAGGTGGCCGTGTTGCGCGGCGACCTGTCGAAGCTGCACGGCGAGGTGGCCGTGTTGCGCGGCGACCTGTCGAAGCTGCGCGACGAGGTGGCCGTGCTGCGCGACGATCTGTCGCGGCTGCGCGACGAGGTCACCGCACTGCGCGGCGCCATGCTCGCCGGCGACGCCGAACTGCGCGGGCAGATCAAGACCGGCTTGGCCGAAGTGCGCGGCGAACTCGACGAAGGCCTCGCGGCGCTGCGCGGC
This sequence comes from Pseudomonadota bacterium, assembly GCA_021798395.1. GTDB lineage: Bacteria > Pseudomonadota > Gammaproteobacteria > Burkholderiales > Burkholderiaceae_C > Thiomonas_A. Next base: position 2,253 of record JAJZHS010000335.1, on the reverse strand, counting down.
GAACTGCACGAGGGACTCGCGGCGTTGCGCGGCGAACTGCACGAGGGCCTCGCCGCGTTGCGCGGCGAAATGACCACCCTTGCCGAATCGTTGCGCGGCGAAATGACCACCCTTGCCGAATCGTTGCGCGGCGAAATGGCCACCTTTGCCGAATCGCTGCGCGGCGAAATGGCCACCTTTGCCGAATCGTTGCGCGGCGAGATGCTCACCCTTGCCGAATCGTTGCGCGGCGAAATGACCACCCTTGCCGAATCGTTGCGCGGCGAAATGGCCACCTTTGCCGAATCGCTGCGCGGCGAAATGGCCACCTTTGCCGAATCGTTGCGCGGCGAAATGGCGGCTCAGATCGCGGTGCTGCGCGGCGAAATGAGCGCCGGAGCCGAGCGCCAAAGCGGCGCCCTCGCGGCGCTACGCGCCGAACTCGCACGCTGGCTCAGCGCCTTGTTCGTCGCTCAGCTGGTCGCGGTCGGCCTGTTGCTGAAATTCGTCCACTGAAGCGCTGCAGGCGGGGCCGGAACGGCCGCGCCTGCAGCGCTCATGCGGTTCAGCGTCCGCGCGGCTGGTTGCCGCGCGCCCCACGCCCCTTGGGCGCGGCGTGCGCCGGCGCACGCGCCGGGCGCGGCGCGTTGCCGCGCGCCGGACGCGGGCCGCCGATCACGGTGCGGCCGACTTTGATCGGCTGTGCGCGCTCCTTCGGATCGGGTTCGAAGCCGGCGATCAGGCGGCGCTCGATCGGCTTGGCGATCAGCGTCTCGATGTCGCGCAGGAAGCGCAGCTCATCGACGCAGACCAGCGAGATCGCTTCGCCTTCGGCGCCGGCGCGCCCGGTGCGGCCGATGCGGTGCACGTAGTCTTCCGGAACGTTCGGCAGCTCGTAGTTGACGACCAGCGGCAGCTGGTCGATGTCGATGCCGCGCGCGGCGATGTCGGTGGCCACCAGCACCTGCAGCTTGCCCGACTTGAACGCGCCCAGCGCCCGGGTACGCGCGCCCTGGCTCTTGTTGCCGTGGATCGCGTCGGCGCCGATGCCGTCGCCGACAAGCTGCTCGGCCAGCCGGTTCGCGCCATGCTTGGTGCGGGTGAAGACGAGGACCTGGAACCAGTTGTGTTCCTGGATCAAATGCGACAGCAGCTCGCGCTTGCGGTCGCGACCGACCGGATGCACGGTCTGGCGCACGGTCTGCGCCGCGACGTTGCGACGTGCGACTTCAATCACCGCCGGCTTGTCGAGCAAGCCCTGCGCCAGCGTCTTGATTTCGTCGGAGAAGGTCGCCGAGAACAGCAGGTTCTGGCGCTTCTTCGGCAGCAGCGCGAGCACCCGGCGGATGTCGTGAATGAAGCCCATGTCGAGCATGCGATCGGCTTCGTCGAGCACCAGCGTGTCGATGCCCGACAAGTTCAGATTGCCCTGGCCCTGGTGGTCGAGCATGCGTCCCGGCGTCGCCACGACGATGTCGACCCCGCGCCTGAGCGCGTCGATCTGCGGCTGCATGCCGACGCCGCCGTACATCACCATGCAACGCAGCGTCAGGTATTTGCCGTAGTCGCGCACGCTGTCGGCGACTTGCGCAGCGAGTTCACGCGTCGGCACCAGCACCAGCACGCGCGGAATCACACGTCCCTTCGCGTCGCGCGCCTGCGGCGTGTGCGCCAGACGCTGCAGCAGCGGCAGCGTGAACGCGGCGGTCTTGCCGGTCCCGGTCTGCGCCGCGGCGAGCAGGTCGCCGCCGGCGAGCACGGCCGGAATGCCTTGCGCCTGGATCGGCGTGGGCGTGGTGTAGCCCTGCTCGGCGACCGCGCGCAGGATGGGCTCGGCGAGCCCCATTTGATCAAAGGTCATGGAAGATTTGTGCTGCCGCGCGCGTCGCGCACGGCGGGTTCCCGCGCTCGTGCGGCGATGGCGCCGCACACCAGCTTGTCGCAGGACCGTTCAGCCGGTGGACCGGCAAGATGTCGGATCGACAGCGCGGGCCGAACTGGGCGACCCGCAGCAGCCGCGCAGTGTAGCAGGCCGCGTGCGATCGCGTCGGGCCCGGCTCAGGCCGGCGCGCGCGCCAGCACGTAGATGCCGCCGAGCACGAACAGCGTGCCGAGCAACAGCGACGCCGTGAACGGCTCGTGCAGCAACCACACCGACAGCGCGATCGTCGACAGCGGCCCGAGCATGCCGGTCTGCGCGGTCAGCGCCGCGCCGATGCGCTCGACCGCCATCATCACCATCATGATCGGCGCCACCGTGCACGCGGTGGCGTT
>JAJZHS010000334.1 GCA_021798395.1 Pseudomonadota bacterium | reverse complement strand
CGGGTTTCGGCGCCAGCGCCTGCAGGCGCTGTTCGCGCTGCGCGCCTTCGCGCGCCTGGCGCGCTGCGCGCGTGGCATGGCGGGCACGCGCGGCGTCGGCCTGCGCGAAGCTCCAGGCCGCCCAGCCGGTGGCGGGCGACGTTTCGGGCAGCAGGGTGATGCAGTCGGTCGGGCACGGCGCCAGGCACAGGGCGCAGCCGGTGCACCAGTCGGCGACCACGCTGTGCATGCGCCGGCGCGCGCCGGCGATGGCGTCGACCGGGCACGCACGCAGGCACAGCGTGCAGCCGATGCAGCCGCGCTCGTCGATGTGCGCGATGCGCAGCGGCGCTTCGATGCCGCATTGCGCGTCCAGCGGTATCGGGTCGCGGCCGGTCAGCGCGGCCAGCCGCGCGATGCCCTCGGCGCCGCCCGGCGGGCAGCGGTTGATCGCCGCGCCGCTTTCGGCCACCGCGTCGGCATACGCCCGGCAGTCCGCATAGCCGCAGCGCGTGCACTGCGTCTGCGGCAACGCGGCGTCGATGCGATCGGCCAGCTCCGGCGGCATCGCGCAGCGATCAGGCGCGCTTGCGTGGCGCGGGTTGCCGCGCGCCGTCCGGATGCGCGGCGATGAACTCGCGCACCCGCGGGTAGACCAGTTCGCGCCAGCGCCGGCCGGAGAAGATGCCGTAGTGGCCAGCGCCCGGAACCGTGTAGTGCGCGCGGTCGGCTTGCGGGACCGCGGTGCACAGATCGTGCGCGGCAGCGGTCTGCCCGGCGCCCGAGATGTCGTCGAGTTCGCCCTCGATGGTCAACAGCGCGGTGTCGCGAATGTCCTGCGGCCGCACCGGCTTGCCGTCGACCTCCCAGTCGCCGTTGACGAGCGCGAAACGCTGGAACACGACATCGATGGTGTCGAGGTAGTAGTCGGCATCCATGTCGAGCACGGCGTTGTACTCGTCGTAGAAGCGGCGATGGGCGCCTGCGTCGTCGTCGTCGCCGCGCACCAGGTCGAGGAAGAAGTCGTAGTGCGACTTCATGTGCCGGTCCGGGTTCATCGCCATGAACCCGGTGTGCTGCAGGAAACCGGGGTAGACGCGGCGCCCGGCTCCGGGATAGTTGACCGGAACGCGGTAGATGACGTTGGCCTCGAACCACTCGTGGCTTTTGTTCATCGCCAGGTTGTTGACCGCGGTCGGCGACTTGCGCGCGTCGATCGGCCCGCCCATCATGGTCATCGAGCGCGGCGTGGCCTCGCCGTCGGACGCCATCAGCGACACGGCGGCGAGCACCGGAACGGTCGGCTGGCACACCGACATCACGTGCACGTCGGGGCCGATCAGGCGCAGGAATTCGCGTACGTAGCCGACGTAGTCGTCGAGCGAGAAGCGACCCTGCTCGGTCGGCACCATGCGCGCGTCGATCCAGTCGGTGATGTACACCTTGTGGTCGCGCAGCATGGTGCGCACGGTGTCGCGCAGCAGCGTGGCGTGGTGCCCGGACAGCGGCGCCACGATCAGCACCGTCGGCTGCGTCTTCATCAACTCGAGGGTCTGCGGATCGTCGGTGAAGCGCTTGAAGCGCAGCAGCCGGCAAAACGGCTTGGCCAGCGCGACCTGCTCCTGCACCGCGATCTCTCGCCCGCCGACGGTCACGCGGGTGATGTCGAAGGACGGCTTTTCATAATTCTTCAGCAACCGGTGCATCAGCTCGTAACTTGCCGACACCCGGTGCGCGGCCGGGGTGTGCGCCAGCGGCCACAAGGGGTTGGTGTAGAACTTCGACGCGGCTTGCGCGAAGTCCGCCAAGGGGCTGAGCATCGCGCGCTGCGATTCGTACCAATCGTAAACCATCGCGGCCTCTCCCTGATGCGATGCAGCAAATTGTACCGCCCGATTCGCATGCGCGCAGGCGGGCGCCGCGGCTCGACGTCGCCGCGTTGCGGCGCAGCGTCAGCGCGTCACCGCGGCCATCGCGCGTGCGACGTAGTCGACGTTGTGGCCGTTGAGCGCGGCCACGCAGATGCGGCCGCTGGACACGCCGTAGACGCCGAACTCGTCGCGCAGTCGCGCCATTTGGGCGGCGTCGAGTCCGGAATAGCTGAACATGCCCTTCTGCCGGGTGATGAAGCTCAGGTCGGTGGCAACGCCGTGCGCCTTGAGCCGCTCGACCAGCGCCGCGCGCATGCCGCGGATGCGTTCGCGCATCGTCGCCAGCTCGAGCTCCCACTGCGTCCGCAGCGCCGGGGTGTTGAGCACCATCGCGACCACCTGCGCGCCGTGCGTCGGCGGGTTGGAGTAATTGGTGCGGATCACGCGCTTGATCTGCGACTGCACCCGTGCGGCCTCGTCGCGGTCGGCGCAGACGATGCTGAGCGCTCCGACGCGTTCACCGTAAAGCGAAAAACTCTTGGAGAACGAGGTGGCGACGAAGAAATCCTGGCCGCTCTGAACAAACTGTCGAATCACCGCTCCGTCTTCGGTGATGCCTTCGCCGAAGCCCTGGTAGGCCATGTCGAGGAACGCGACCAGGCCGCGTGCCTTGACGGTGTCGATCACCCGTTGCCACTGCGCGGGGTCGAGGTCGTAGCCGGTCGGGTTGTGGCAGCACGCGTGCAGCACGACGATGGTGCCGGCAGCCGCCTGCTGCAGCGCGCCGAGCATGGCGTCGAAGTCGATGCCGCGGCGCGCGGCGTCGTAGTACGGGTACGTGCCGACCTCGAAGCCGGCGGCCTCGAACAGCGCGCGGTGGTTCTCCCAGCTCGGGTCGGAGATCAGCACCCGCGCCTGCGGCTGCAGGCGGCGCAGGAAGTCGGCGCCGAGCTTCAGCCCGCCGGTGCCGCCCAGTGCCTGCGCGGTGACCACGCGCCCGTCCCGCAGCAATGCGCTGTCGGCGCCGAACACCAGCGCCTGCACGGCCTGGTCGTACGCCGGAATGCCGTCGATCGGCAGGTAGCCGCGCGGCTTGGGCGATTCCGACAGCAGGTTCTCGGCTTCCTTGACGCAGGCCAGCAGCGGCAGCTTGCCGTTCTCGTCGGTGTAGACGCCGACGCCCAGATTGACCTTCGAGGGGTTGGGGTCG
>JAJZHS010000333.1 GCA_021798395.1 Pseudomonadota bacterium | reverse complement strand
GGGGCAGGCCACCGGCGCCACGCACGCCGCCGCATGGTGCGACGCGGCGGGCGGCATCGCGCTGCTGCGCGAAGACGTCGGCCGGCACAACGCGCTGGACAAGCTGGTCGGTGCGCGGGCGCGGGGCGCGCACGCGCCCGGCGACGGTTTCGTCGCGGTGACCAGCCGCGCCAGCGTCGAAATGGTGCACAAGGCCGCCATCGCCGGCGCCACGGCGCTGGTCGCGGTGTCGGCGCCGACGCAACTGGCGATCGACGTGGCGCGCGGCTGCGGCATGACCCTGGTCGGACTGGCGCGCGGCGACGACCTGGTCGTCTACGCGCACGCGCAGCGGCTGCAACTCGACGAGGACTGACACATGGATCCGGGCAAGCTGGTCGATATGGCGAACCGCATCGGCGCGTTCTTCGCCGCCGAGCCCGACGCGGATGCGGCACAGCACGGCGTCGCCGAGCACGTGCGCAAGTTCTGGGCGCCGTCGATGCGTGCCGCGCTGCTCGATGCGCTCGATCGCGCCGGCGCCGCCGACGCGCTGGCGCCGCTGGTGCGCAGCGCGCTGCTGCGCCACCGGGAGTGGCTGCAGCCGAAGCGCGTGGCCTGAACGACTCGACGCGTTTCGCTTCAGGGCGCCGCGTCGTCGCGCAGCAGCTGCGCCGCCAGCGCGTCGAAGGCGTCGGCGCTGTCGGCCTCGACGGTCGGCGCATCGGCGAAGCCCGCGTAGTTGCGTTCCATCGAGTTGCGGTAGCTGGGGTCGTAGTGCTGCGCGAGCAGGTCGGCGACCAGGGTGTCGAGCGCGCCGCGCGCGCTCAGCGCGCACCAGTGGTCGACCGCGGCGTGGCCGCGCAGCGCGCGCAGCGCGTGCAGGCGCTGCTGCAGTGCGGCGCTGTCGGCGGCCAGCGCGCGGTAGTCCTCGCGCAGGATGCGCACGCGCACCGCGTCGCTGGCGTGCAGGCGCACGCAGCGCCCGGCGCGCATGCGCTCGAGCACGGGGTCCGGAACCTGCAGGCGGCCGATCCTGCGGCTTTCGCTTTCGACCCACACGGTGCGCTGCGCGTCGAAGCCGCGCAGCGCGTCCCAGAGCGCGGTCTCGAACGCCTTTTGCGCCGGCTGCTCGACTCCGGGCAGCGCGCCCAGCACCGAGCCGCGGTGTGCGGCCAGGCGTTCCAGGTCGAGCACCTGCGCGCCGGCGCGCTCCAGCGCCTGCAGCAGCCGGCTCTTGCCGCAGCCGGTCGGCCCGCACAGCACGACCAGCCGCATGCGCCGGGCGTGTTCCGCCAGCTGGCGCACCAGCGCGGCACGCAGCGCCTTGTAGCCTCCGCGCACCAGGTGCACGCGCCAGCCGACCTGCGCCAGCACGTGCGCCAGCGCTGCGCTGCGCTGGCCGCCGCGCCAGCAGTAGACCATCGGCTCGAGCGCGCGCGGCCAGTGCGCGGCGTCGCGCTGCAGGTGCGCGGCGATGTTGTGCGCGACCAGTGCGGCGCCGACCTTCTTCGCCTCGAACGCTCCGGACTGCTGGTACAGCAGGCCCACGCGTGCGCGCTCGGCGTCGTCGAGCACGGCCCAGTTGCGCGCGCCCGGCAAGTGGTCGAGCGTGTATTCGCCGGGGCTGCGCGCGTCGAGCACGGCGCCGTAGGCGTCGAGGCGCTCCAGCGCCTCGTCGGCGTCGATCGGGCGGGGGTTCATCGCGCGCCCCGCGTCGCGGGCGCGCGCAGCAGCGGCGTCAGCTGCGGCCAGACGTTGTCGAGCAGCATCGGCTGCGCGCGCGCGACCGGGTGGATGCCGTCGGCCTGGAACAGAGCGCGGTGCTGCGCGACTCCGGCGAGCAGGAACGGCACCAGCGCCGACCGCGTGGCGCGCGCCGCGTCGGCGTAGATCGCGGCGAAGCGCGCGGTGTATTGCGGTCCGTAGTTCGGCGGGATGCGCATGCCGAGCAACAGGGTGCGCGCGCCGGCGCGCTGCGCCAGGCGCAGCATCGCGACCAGGTTGTCGCGCGTGCGCCGCAACGACAGACCGCGCAGCGCGTCGTTGCCGCCGAGTTCGACCACGACCACCGCGGCGTGCGTGCGCTGCAGCATGGCCGGCAGCCGCGCCAGTCCGCCGGCGGTGGTGTCGCCGCTGACGCTGGCGTTGACGACGCTCCAGGCGGGGAAGTCGCGCGCCATGCGCGCGCGCAGCAGCGCGACCCAGCCCTGGCCGTTGTCCAGGCCGTAGCCGGCGCTGATGCTGTCTCCGACGACCAGCAGCGTGGGCGCCGCGTGCGCGATGCCGGCGCCGCACAGCAGCAGGATTCCTAGAATGCGGCGCATCATGTCCTGTTCGCTCCCATGTCCACGGATCCGATCGCAGCCGCCATTGTCGCCGAGCATCTGACGCGCCGCGTCGACACCGCCGCCGGCGTGCTCACCTTGCTCGACGACGTCAGTTTCAGCGTGCCGCGCGGCGCCAGCCTGGCCATCGTCGGCCCGTCCGGTTCGGGCAAGTCGACGCTGCTCGGCCTGCTCGCCGGTCTGGACCTGCCCAGCGCCGGGCGGGTGCTGCTCGACGGCGTCGACCTGGGCCGCCTGGACGAGGACGCGCGCGCGGCGCTGCGCGCGTCGCGCCTGGGCTTCGTGTTCCAGAATTTCCAGCTTCTCGACCACGTCAGCGCGGTCGACAACGTGCGCCTGCCGCTCGACATCCGCGGCGCCGGCCGCGATTCCGGGCGGGCGGCGCGCGCCATGCTCGAGCGCGTCGGCCTCGGCGCGCGGCTGCACCAGTTTCCGGCCCAGCTCTCCGGCGGCGAACAGCAGCGCGTGGCGCTGGCGCGCGCCTTCGTCACCGAGCCGGCGTGGCTGCTGGCCGACGAGCCGACCGGAAACCTCGACGCGGCGACCGGGCATGCGATCATCGAACTGCTGTTCACGCTGCGGCGCGAACGCGGCACCACCCTGGTGCTGGTGACCCACGACCCCGAACTGGCCGCGCGCTGCGACGCCAGGCTCGAATTGCACGGCGGCCGCGTGCGCGGGCCGGGCGACGACAAGGAGACGACTGCATGGCGCTGAAGGTGCTTTATGGATTCCA
>JAJZHS010000332.1 GCA_021798395.1 Pseudomonadota bacterium | reverse complement strand
GCCCAGCCACGCCCGTTCGAGCCCTCCATGCCCTCTGCCGCCGCCGTCGACCAAGCCCCCGCGCTGCTGCGCTTCGACGATTCGCCGTTCCAGTTGCACCAGCCGTACGCGCCGGCCGGCGACCAGCCGGCGGCGATCGACGCCCTGGTCGCCGGGGTGCGCGACGGCCTGAGCTTCCAGACCCTGCTCGGCGTGACCGGCTCGGGCAAGACCTACACCATGGCCAACGCCATCGCGCGCCTGGGCCGGCCGGCGATCGTGTTCGCGCCGAACAAGACGCTGGCGGCGCAGCTGTACAGCGAGTTCCGCGAATTCTTCCCGCGCAACGCGGTCGAGTACTTCGTCAGCTACTACGACTACTACCAGCCCGAGGCCTACGTGCCGCAGCGCGACCTGTTCATCGAAAAGGACAGCGCGATCAACGAACACATCGAGCAGATGCGGCTGTCGGCGACCAAGAGCCTGCTCGAGCGCCGCGACGTGATCATCGTGGCGACGGTCAGCGCGATCTACGGCATCGGCAACCCGGCCGACTACCACGCCATGATCCTGACCATGCGCGTCGGCGACCGCGCGGGCCAGCGTGACCTGATCGCGCAACTGGTGCGCATGCAGTACCAGCGCAACGACGTCGAGTTCACCCGCGGCACGTTTCGCGTGCGCGGCGACCAGATCGACGTCTTCCCGGCCGAGCACGCCGAACTCGCGGTGCGCATCGAGCTGTTCGACGACGAGATCGACGCCCTGACGCTGTTCGACCCGCTGACCGGAGTGACGCGGCAGAAGATCCCGCGCTTCACCGTTTACCCAAGCAGCCATTACGTCACGCCGAAGGAGCGGGTGCTCGAGGCCGCGGTGGGCATCGAGGCCGAACTGAAGGAGCGGCTGCGCGAGCTGCGCGGCGCCGGCAAGCTGGTCGAGGCCCAGCGCCTCGAGCAGCGCACGCGCTTCGACCTGGAAATGCTGACCGAGGTCGGCCACTGCAAGGGCATCGAGAACTACACCCGGCACCTGGCGGGCGCCGCGCCCGGCGAGCCGCCGCCGACGCTGGTCGACTACCTGCCGCGCGACGCGCTGATGTTCCTCGACGAAAGCCACGTGCTGATCGGCCAGTTCAACGGCATGTACAACGGCGACCGTGCGCGCAAGCTCACCCTGGTGGAGTACGGTTTCCGGCTGCCGTCGGCGCTCGACAACCGGCCGCTGAAGTTCGCCGAGTTCGAGGCCAAGATGCGCCAGGTGGTGTTCGTCTCGGCGACCCCGGCCGACTACGAACTGCGGCACTCCGGAGGCGAGGTCGTCGAGCAGGTGGTGCGCCCGACCGGGCTGGTCGATCCCGAGGTCGAGGTGCGCCCGGCCACCAGCCAGGTCGACGACCTGCTCGGCGAGATCCGCCTGCGCGTCGACGCCGGCCAGCGCGTGCTGGTGACCACGCTGACCAAGCGCATGGCCGAGCAGCTGACCGACTACCTCGCCGACAACGGCGTCAAGGTGCGCTACCTGCACTCGGACATCGACACCGTCGAGCGCGTCGAGATCCTGCGCGACCTGCGCCTGGGCGCGTTCGACGTTCTGGTCGGCATCAACCTGCTGCGCGAGGGGCTGGACATTCCCGAAGTGTCGCTGGTGGCGATCCTCGACGCCGACAAGGAAGGCTTCCTGCGTTCGACCCGCTCGCTGATCCAGACCATCGGCCGCGCCGCGCGCAACCTGCACGGCAAGGCGATTCTCTACGCCGACGCGATGACCGAATCGATGCGCGCGGCGATCGGCGAGACCGAGCGCCGCCGCGCGCGCCAGTTGGCGTTCAACGCCGAGCACGGCATCACGCCGCGCGGCGTGGTCAAACAGGTGCGCGACCTGATCGACGGCGTCTACGACAGCGGCGGCACGCGCGCGCAGGCGCGCGCCGCGCAGGACGTTGCGCGGGTCGACGCGCTCGAAGAAAAGGACCTGGCGCGCGCGATCCGGCAACTGGAAAAACGCATGCTCGACCACGCGCGCAACCTCGAGTTCGAGCAGGCCGCGCGGGTGCGCGACCAGCTCGCCGAACTGCGCCGGCGCGCCTTCGGCGCCGGCGACGACCACGACCTGGACGCGCGCAACGGCTGAACCGCGGGCGATGCCGGCTCAGGCGCGCCGGAACGGCACATGCTCGGCCAGTTCGCCGAGCTGTTCGTCCATAGCCTGCGTCTCGTCGCGCAGGTGCCGCGCGATGGCGTCGGCCAGGCGTGGCTCGGCTACCCAGTGCGCCGAGGTGCACGCCACCGGCAGCAGCCCGCGGGCCATTTTGTGCCGGCCTTGCGCGCCGCCCTCGAACACCCGCAGGCCGTGCGCGATGCAGTAGTCGATCGGCTGGTAGTAGCACAGCTCGAAGTGCAGGTTCGGCACGTCCTCGAGCGCGCCCCAATAGCGGCCCCAGGCGTGGCCCGATGCCGGGTCGAGCAGCACCAGCGCGCTGGCGATGTCGACCCCGTCGCGGTCGGCCACCAGCAACAGCACGTGGTCGGGCAGCGCGCGGGCGACGGCGCGGAAGAAGTCCAGGTTCAGGTAAGGGGTCGCGCCGTGCTGCGCGTAGGTGCGGCGGTAGCAGCGCGCGAACAGCGCCCAGTCGGCGTCGGTCGCGGTGTGGCCGCTGAGCCGGCGGAACGCGATGCCGTCGAGGCGGCGACGTTCCTGGCGGATTTTCTTGCGCTTGTCGTGGCTCAACGAGCGCAGGAAGTCGTCGAAGTCGGCCCAGGCGCCCACCGCGGGCTGGCTCCAGTGGAACTGGATGGTCGTGCGCAGCGCCAGCCCGGCCTGCGCGCACAGGTCGCGTTCGGCGTCGGCCAGGAACAGCAGGTGCAGCGACGACACGCCGCTGCGCCGGGCCAGCGCGCGCACGGCGTCGAGCAGCGCGCGCCGCGCCGCGAGGTCGCGGCGGAGCAGGCGGGCGCCGCGCAACGGGGTGAACGGCGTGGCCAGAAGCAGCTTCGGGTAGTAGGGCACGCCGCAGCGTTCGTGCGCGTCGGCCCACGCCCAGTCGAACACGTATTCGCCGAACGAATGTCCCTTGACGTACAGCGCGCA
>JAJZHS010000331.1 GCA_021798395.1 Pseudomonadota bacterium | reverse complement strand
CGCCGACGCGCAGCTGCAGGCGACGCTGGCGCGGCACGCGGTGGCCTGGCTGCACAGCCCGCTCGACGCGCTGTTCCTGCAGATCCAGGGCTCGGGGCTGCTGCGCCTGCCCGACGGGCGCATGCTGCGGCTGAGCTACGCCGGCGACAACGGCTGGCCCTACCGCTCGGTCGGCCGCTGGCTGCTCGACCACGGCAAGCTGCGCGGCACGGTGACGATGCAGATCATCCGCGCCTGGGCCGAACTGCACCCGGACGAGGTGCAGACCATGCTCGACGCCAACCCACGCGTCGTATTCTTCCGCGCCTCGCCGCTGCCGGCGGACGCCGCCGGCCCGCGCGGCGCGCTCGGCGTGCCGCTGACCGCGTTGCGCAGCGTCGCCGTCGACCGCAGCGTGCTGCCGCTGGGCACCGCGCTGTGGCTGGACACGACGCAAGGCGGACGCCCGCTGCAGCGGCTGGTGTTCGCGCAGGACGTCGGCGGTGCGATCAAGGGCCCGCTGCGCGCCGATCTGTTCTTCGGCACCGGCGTCGACGCCGGCGACGCGGCCGGTCGCATGCAGTCGCCCGGGCGCTTCTGGCTGCTGCTGCCACGCGCGACACCGGCGCCGGCACCAGCCGCGTCGACCGCGGTGGCGCAGCAAGCGCAGCGCTGAGCGCCTGCCGCGCGAGCGCGCCACGAAAGGCGCTGCCTACACAGCGCTCATCGGCTGGTGAACAGCAGGAACAGTTCTGCATGCGTCGAAATGCTCTATTTCGCGTAGAGGTTGCGCCGGTGAACTTTTGCCGTTTCGACTGAAATGCCCAGTTTGTTGGCGATGCCTTTTGTCGAATGCCCGGCCAACAACAGGGTCGCGACTTCGATCTCGCGTTCGGTCAGCTGAGGCTGGCCGCGTTGACGCAGACGTTCTTCCAGCGGATCCACATTCGAGTGCACGCCGTCGACGCGGAGACGACCGGCAGCCGCCGCTGCGCTGTGTCGCATCAGCGCAATGATCCACGGCGAGAACAGGCACAGCGTGCCGATGTCCTCTTGGCTGAAGCGTCGTTCGCTTCCCAGCGAAAGCGACACCGTGCCGACGTTCTGCAGCGGAGCAAGGAACTGCACCTCATCCTCGACCACATTCAGCGAGAAGTACCGCCTGAAGTATTCCGTGTCGCGGAAGCGGTCCGGCGCGACCTCGTCGAGCTGATAGACACCGGCTTCGGGAAGCCGTTCGCAAAACGCGTAATACGGATCAAGCCGGTACAGACCGCCCATGTAATCGGCGAACAGGTCGGTCTGGCCCAGATTGGCCGCTTGGTCGGAAAGAACCAGGGGCGGCATTGCCGGACGGAAAAGCATCGACACCCAGGTGTTGAACGTCAGATGACCGCGCAGGAAATCGGTCAGTGCCCCCCAGAACGACGCTCGGTCGATCTGTTGCAGCAAGCGGCCGAGGCGCTTGTGGAAGGCGATATCAGCGACGGGAAGCAAGAGATCCATGACCCTCGGGAGAACGTATCGCGAGCCGCCGCGAACCCTGCGGAAAACGACCCGGGTAGGGATGCACACCATCGTAGAGGCGCTACCGCCTGACGGGCAAGTCGGGCGAGCGACGTCTAACACGATGGCGGTAGCAGGTACCGCCTCAGGGTAATTCACCCCATGCTGCAGGGCAGGCAGCATTCGCCCCACTTCCATCGCGTTCGCGAGATGTTTCGCGGCTCGCCGAGCCCAGCGGCCGCGGCCCGGATGAAGACGCCGTGGGACCCGTCAACCGTCACCTCACCGATTTCAAGCGGAGAACTTCCATGCATCCATCAAACCCTCTGGCCAGAATGCTGCTCTCGATCGTCGCCGCGCTCGCGGCAGCCAGCACGTGCATGGCCGCCGCCCATGCCGGCGGTGTGCTGAACATGTACAACTGGTCGGATTACATCGCGCCGACCACGATCACCGGCTTCGAGAAAGAGTCCGGAGTGCATATGCGCTATGACACTTACGACTCAAACGAGACGGCGTTCGCCAAGCTGGTCGCCGGCGACACCGGTTACGACATCGTCGTGCCATCGTCGAACTGGGCCGCGATCGACATCAAGGGCGGCTTGCTGCAGCCGATCGACAAAAGCCGGATCCCAAATTATCGGAATCTCGACCCCAATCTGCTGAAACTGCTAGCCAGCGTCGATCCCGGCAACAAATACCTGGTGCCGTGGATGTGGGGCTACACCACGGTCGGCATCAACGTCGACAAGGTCAAGCAGGCGCTGGGCAGCACGCCGCTGCCGGCCAATCCGTGGGAGCTGCTGTTCAACCCGACCTACGCCGACAAGCTGAAGTCGTGCGGAATCTCCTTCCTCGATTCCGGCAACGACATCATGGAGGCCGCGTTCAACTATCTGCACATCCCGCAGAACACGAACAACCCGGCCGATTTCGAAAGGGCCTGGGCGATGCTGCAGAACGTGCGCAACGACGTCAGCGAGTTCTCGTCGTCGGGCTACATCAACGACATGGCCGGCGGCTCGATCTGCGCCGCGCTGGGCTGGTCGGGTGATATGGGCATCGCCGCCGCGCGGGCCAAGGCCGCGCACAACGGGCAGAACATCGACGTGTTCCCGCCGACCCACGGCGCGGTGATCTTCATCGACACGATGGTGATCCCGAACGACGCGAAGCACGTCGACAACGCCTACGCCTTCATCAACTACCGCCTGCAACCGCAAGTCACCGCAGCCGACACCAACACCGTCTTCTATGCCAATCCGGTGCCGTCGTCACGACCCTACGTGGCCCCGCAAGTGCGCTCGGTCGATTACGTATTCCTCGACCCCGCGATGATGGCCAAGCTGATCCCGCCGAAGGTCTACACGAGTTCGGAGCGTCGCTTGGCGACCCGGCTTTACACCCGATTCAAGACTGGGCTGTGAGCATGGCCATCGCAAGCGACACGCGCGGGCACCGTGGCCTCGACGCCTTCCTCACCATCGACGGCGTGACCAAGCGCTTCGGCGACGTGGTCGCCGTCGACACCATCGAACTCGAGATCGCGCAAGGCGAGATCTTCGCCCTGCTCGGCTCGTCCGGCTGCGGCAAATCG
>JAJZHS010000330.1 GCA_021798395.1 Pseudomonadota bacterium | reverse complement strand
ATGCACGCGCACCACGATGCGCGCGCTGTCGACATAGTCGACCACGCCGCCGCGCAGCGCGGTGACCGCGGTGCCGGAGTCGACGGCGGTCACGCGCTCGACCCCGGTGCCCACCAGGGGCTTCTCGGGGCGCAGCACCGGCACGGCCTGGCGCTGCATGTTGGCGCCCATCAGCGCGCGGTTCGCGTCGTCGTGCTCCAGGAAGGGCACCAGCGAGGCGGCCACGGAGACGATCTGCGCCGGGGACACGTCCATGTACTGCACGCGCTGCGGGCCGACCAGGATGGTCTCGCCCTTCTCGCGCGCCGACACCAGCTCGTCGGTCAGGCTGCCGGAGTCGTCGACCTTCGCGTTGGCCTGGGCGATGACGTACTTGCCTTCCTCGATGGCCGACAGGTAGTCGATCTGGTCGGTGACCTTGCCGTCGATCACGCGGCGGTAGGGGGTCTCGATGAAACCGTACTCGTTGAGCCGCGCGAACAGCGCCAGGGAGTTGATCAGGCCGATGTTCGGGCCTTCCGGGGTTTCGATCGGGCACACGCGGCCGTAGTGGGTCGGGTGCACGTCGCGCACCTCGAAGCCCGCGCGCTCGCGGGTCAGGCCGCCCGGGCCGAGGGCGGACACGCGGCGCTTGTGCGTGACCTCGGACAGCGGGTTGGTCTGGTCCATGAACTGCGACAGCTGCGAGGAGCCGAAGAACTCCTTGATGGCCGCCGAGATGGGCTTGGAATTGATGAAGTCGTGCGGCATCAGGTTTTCCGTCTCGGCCTGGCCCAGACGTTCCTTGACCGCGCGCTCGATGCGCGACAGGCCGGCGCGGAACTGGTTTTCCGCCAGCTCGCCCACGCAACGCACGCGACGGTTGCCCAGGTGGTCGATGTCGTCCACCTCGCCGCGCCCGTTGCGCAGCTCGACGAGCATCTTGATGACCTCCATGATGTCGTCGTGCGACAGCACCATCTCGCCCTCGATTTCCTCGCGGCCGAGGCGGCGGTTGAACTTCATGCGCCCGACGCGCGACAGGTCGTAGGCGTCGGCGTCGAAGAACAGGCGCTTGAACAGCGATTCCACCGCGTCCTCGGTGGGCGGCTCGCCGGGGCGCATCATGCGGTAGATCGCCACCTTGGCGGCGAGCTGGTCCGGGGTTTCGTCCATGCGCAGGGTCTGCGAGATGAACGGGCCCTGGTCGAGGTCGTTGGTGAACAGGGCCTCGATGCGGCGGATGCCGGCGTCGCGGATCTTTTTCAGCAAGGCCTCGCTGAGCTCCTCGTTGGCCAGCGCGACGATCTCGCCGGTGTCCTCGGAGACCACGTTGCGCGCCAGCACCTTGCCGATGAGGTAGTCCTCGGGCACGGACACGCGCTGCGTGCCGCTCTGCTCGAGCTGGCGCAGGTGGCGCATGGTGATGCGCTTGTCCTTGGCGACCACCACCTCGCCGTTCTTGTCCTGGATGTCGAAGCGCGCGAGCTCGCCCTTGAAGTGCTCGGGCACGAATTCCATCATCGCGCCCTGGTCCATCAGGTCGTAGCGGTCGAAGCCGAAGAAGTGCGCCAGGATCTGCTCGTTGTTCAGGCCCAGCGCCTTGAGCAGGATGGTCACCGGCATCTTGCGCCGACGGTCGACACGGAAGTACAGGATGTCCTTGGGGTCGAACTCGAAGTCCAGCCAGGAGCCGCGGTAGGGGATGATGCGCGCGGAGAACAGCAGCTTGCCGGAGGAGTGGGTCTTGCCCTTGTCATGCTCGAAGAACACGCCCGGCGAGCGGTGCAGCTGGGAGACGATCACGCGCTCGGTGCCGTTGATGATGAACGAGCCCTTGTCGGTCATCAGGGGAATTTCCCCCATGTAGACCTCCTGCTCCTTGACCTCCTTGACCGTGGGCTTGGCGGCCTCGCGGTCCATGACGATCAGGCGCACCTTCGCGCGCAGGGCGCTGGCGAAGGTCAGGCTGCGCTGCTGGCATTCGCGCACGTCGAAGGCCGGGCGCGCCAGGTGGTAGCCCAGGAACTCCATGCGCACGTTCTGGTTGTGCGACACGATCGGGAAAATGGCCGTGAAGGCGGCCTGCAGGCCTTCGTTCTTGCGCTGGTCGGTCGGCTTGTCCTTTTGGAGGAAGGTTTCGTAGGACTCGAGTTGCGTGGCCAGCAGGTAAGGCACCTCGATGACGCCCTGGCGAGTGCCAAAGCTCTTGCGAATCCGCTTCTTTTCGGTGAACGAGTAGGACATGGACGCTCCGCTGCGCTGGACTGAAACTGCTGAAACCGTTGAAACCGCTTTTGAATGCCCACCGCTGGAGATGGGCATTCAAAAACCCCGTGCCGGGATGCGTCGAGGCTCCGCCAGGCGCCACGACACATGAAGGCGCGAAAGCCCGGAAGGCTTGGAGAGCCTTCCGGGCCGGTCGGGAACCAGGGGGATTACTTGATTTCCGCCTTGGCGCCGGCCTCCTCGAGTTTCTTCTTCGCGGCTTCGGCGTCGGCCTTCGGCAGCGCTTCCTTCACGGGCTTGGGCGCGCCGTCGACCAGGTCCTTGGCTTCCTTCAGGCCCAGGCCGGTCAGTTCGCGAACCGCCTTGATCACCGACACCTTGTTGGCGCCGGTTTCCAGCAGGATCACGTTGAACTCGGTCTGCTCCTCGGCAGCCGCGGCGGCGCCAGCGCCGGCGGCGCCGGGGGCGGCCACGGCCATGGACGCGGCGGACACGCCGAACTTCTCTTCAAAGGCCTTGACCAGGTCGTTGAGTTCGAGGACGGTCATGCCGCCGACGGCTTCCAGGATGTCTTCTTTGCTCAGTGCCATGATGGGATACTCCGGATGTTTCGATGTTTGCTAGATGGGCTCGCGTCGCGCTCAGGCGGCGGGAGCTTCCTCGTTCTTCTTGGCCAGCGCGGCCACCGCGGCGACGAAGCCGGTCAGCGGGGCCTGCATCACGCCCAGCAGCTTGGCCAGCAGCTCTTCGCGGCTCGGGATCGCGGCCAGTGCCTTGACGCCGTCGGCGTCGAGTTTCTTGCCGTTGAAGGCTCCCGCGCGCAGGACCAGCTTGTCGTTGGTCTTGGCGAAGTCGCTGAGGACCTTCGCCGCGGCGATG
>JAJZHS010000329.1 GCA_021798395.1 Pseudomonadota bacterium | reverse complement strand
TGGCGGTGCGCAAGGCTCGGTGCTCGATCCGTCGACCACGGTGGGCATGCCGCCCGGCGACGACCCGTCGGCATTGCGCCACCAAGGAATCAGCGCCAAGATGGGGCTCGACGCGACGCGCCCGGTGGTGTATGAGGCCCATGTATTCACACGCGTGCGTATTCCCGGCGAGGATGAGGTCGACCCGGCGCGCGACCTGCGGGCCTTCGAGGCGTCCGATGCCGCGCAGCTGATCGGCTGAGCCATGAGCGGCAAGCGCAAGGTCATCGTCGGCATCTCGGGCGCCAGCGGCGCGATCCTGGGTGTGCGCCTGCTGCAGGCACTGCGCGCGAGCGGGCAGGCGCAGACCCACCTCGTCGTGTCCGACTCGGGCGCCCTGACCGCCGCGCACGAACTCGGGCTCAAGCGAGCCGAGATCGAGGAGCTGGCGGATGTCTGCTACAAGGTGCGCGACATCGGTGCCGCGATCGCGAGCGGCTCGTTCCTGACTGCGGGAATGGTCGTCGCTCCCTGTTCGATGAAGACCCTTGCCTCGATCGCCCATGGCCTGGCGGACAACCTGATCGCGCGCGCCGCCGACGTCGTGCTCAAGGAGCGCCGCAGGCTCGTGCTGGTGGCGCGCGAGACTCCGTTGAACCTCGCGCATCTGCGCAACATGTGCAGCGTCACCGAAATGGGCGGGATCGTCATGCCGCCGGTTCCCGCCTTCTACGCGCATCCGCGCAGCGTCGACGACATCGTCGATCACAGTGTCGGGCGCGTGCTCGACCTGCTCGGCTTCGAGCACGACCGAATCGGTCGGCGCTGGCAGGGGCTCAGCCGGGAACGTGTCGGGGAGCGCGAGGCATGAGCGGCGCCGCGGCCGGCATCGGCGAGTTCGACGTGGTGATCGTCGGCGCGGGGTCCGCCGGCTGTGTGTTGGCGAGTCGCTTGTCGGCGGACCCGTCGCTGCGCGTCGCGCTGGTCGAGGCGGGGGAGGACACGCCTCCCGAAGGCGTTCCGCCGGAAATCCTCGACAGCTATCCGCTGCCGCTGTTTCAGGGTGACACATGGACCTGGCCGGGGCTCGAAGTTCGAGCCACGCGAGATGCGCCGGCACGCCGCTACGAGCAGGCGCGGGTGGTCGGCGGCGGCTCCAGCATCAACGTGCAGGCGGCGAACCGTGGGCTTGCGCGCGACTACGACGAATGGGAGGCCATGGGGGCCAGCGGCTGGGGCTGGCGCGACGTGCTGCCGTTCTTTCGCCGGCTGGAGCGCGACGTCGATTTCGACGGCCCGTTGCATGGGCGCAGCGGCCCGCTGCCGATCCGGCGCATCTTTCCGGAGTCCTGGCCGCCGTTCTGCACAGCCTTCGCCGATGCCCTGCACGGGCAGGGCCTGCCGCGACTGCTGGACCAGAACGCGCAGTCCGGTGACGGCGTGTTTCCCGCGGCGTTCTCGAACCTGTATGACCGGCGGGTCTCGGCGGCTATCGCCTACCTCGATCCGGTCACGCGCAGGCGATCCAACCTGTGCATACTCGCGCGCACCACGGTGCAGGGCCTCGAACTCGAAGGGCGGCATGCGCGTGCGGTGCTGGCGCGCGGCCTCGACGGCAGCCTGCTGCGGATCGCCGCGCGCGAGATCATCCTCAGTGCCGGCGCGCTCCAGTCGCCGGCGTTGCTGATGCGGGCAGGCATCGGCCCGGGCGAGCATCTGCGGGAGCTGGGCATCCCCGTCGTGCACGAGCTGCGCGGGGTCGGTGCCAATCTGCAGGACCATCCGGCGCTGACCTTCTGCCAGTACCTCGAGCCACGCTGGCGTCTTCCCGCGCGCATGCGCCGAGCCAGCATGACCGCGGCACGCCTGAGCTCGGGGCTGCCGGACTGCGAGGAGCAGGATCTGTACCTGTCGAGCGCGGGGCGTGCATCGTGGCATGCGCTGGGGAGTCGGCTCGGGTTGTTCTTCCTCTGGTGCAACCGGCCCTATTCGCGCGGAAGCCTGCGCCTGGAATCGCCGGATCCGCGGCGCCATCCGAGGGTCGAGCTCAATCTGCTCGACGATCCACGCGATGCGGCGCGGCTGGTGGCAGGAGTGCGTTTTCTCGAGCGGGCGCTGCGCGGGTCGCCGCTGCAGGCGGGCCCGGGTGAATTGTTCCCGGCAGTGTTTTCGCCGCGCGTGCGCGCGCTCAGCCGCCTCGGACGGCGCAACCGGATCCTCACCGCAGCGGTGGCCGGGATGCTCGACATGCAGCCGCGTGGCGCACGCCGCGCCTTGCTGCGCCGGATGTTCGCGGGCGAGCGTGCGCTGGACGTGCTGGTCGACGACGAGGCGGGGCTGCTGCGGATGGTGCGGCGCAACGTGTTCGGCGTCTGGCATCCCAGCGGAACCTGCCGCATGGGCGCGGCCAGCGACCCGCGCGCGGTGACCGACGCCGAAGGTCGCGTCCACGGCCTGAAGGGCTTGCGCGTGGTCGATGCGTCGCTGATGCCCCGGCTGCCGACCGCGAACACCAACGTGCCAACGATCATGATCGCGGAGAAGATCGCTCACGCAATGCTCGGGGGGCATGCAGGCGCAGAGCCTGACGAGCGGGAAGCCAAGAATGCGTAGCCGCGAGACCTCTCCGTGCGGGCCGCAGCGACAATGCGACGTTTGCGCAGGGATTTGCTACGCTTGGTAAGCGGACCGGCCTGCTGCGGCCGCCTGCCTGCAACCTCGCACTGCGGTCTTTGCCATGTCCTCCGCCGTCAAGATCTTCCAGGGACGATTCGGTCGTGTCGCGCTGCTGGACATGGACGCGCCGCTGGTTGGACATGCGCATCACCATTGCCATATCCTTCTCAAGGCGGGAGGCGCCGACGGCGCCTTTCGCGTGCGTGGTGAGCTTGCGCCGCTGACCGACCAGACCGCGGTGCTGGTCAACGCCTGGGAACATCACGCCTACGTGCACACCGCGCCGGAGGGCGAGCGCACGCTGATCCTCGCGCTTTACGTCGAGCCTGCGTGGCTGGCCGATCTCCAGCGCACGCTGCTGGTGTCGGCTCACCCGCACTTCTTCGCCCGTCAATTCGTCGCCATCACGCCGCGCACGCAACGCATGGTGGAGGAATTCGTGCTCGAGATGTGGTGGGCGAACGAGCTC